>JAJFLS010000119.1 GCA_021772595.1 Opitutales bacterium | reverse complement strand
GGTATGTACCGAATCCGACTAGTGGATTTAGCCTTCGCGCGCGATAATCCATGTATGAACACTGATTCTATTATCCTCTCTGGAGTACATGTAGAAGTAACCGAAGCGTTGAGGAACGCGGTTCATGAGCAGTTGGAGAAGTTGTTCTCCCATGAGCCGAGAATTCTCCGCGTGCGGGTCGAGCTAGAATGCGAAAAGCATGCTTCGACTCATCGAAACGAATTTCTGGCTAAAGGTCATGTTGAGTTAAAGGGCCGCACGTTCTTCGTTGCCGAGCGAATGGACAATCTGTATGCGGCGATTGGTTTATTGGCCCAGAAGCTGGACAGAAAGCTCAGGCGGCATAATCGCCGTCGTGAAACCGACCGTAAGCATCCGCATCCAGTGGAGTTCATGGCCGATATCCCAAAGGCGACCGCCTGAGCATCTTTCCTTTTCAAGGCGGTTTCAGGGGGAGATAGGCGAGGCTCGCGCGGCTTAATGCGCAATTCTATTAAACGCCGAATCGATCTCTGAAATCGCTGAAGAAGAGCATGCCCGCATAAAGATTGTATGCATGGCAGTTGCCTTGTCATAGCGCTATCGGCGCGCGAGCAAGTCGCTCATGGATTCGTTATCCCATTCGGTAAGCGTGATGATTCCGTTTCTCAAAAAAAGGATCCCGGTAATGAGTCCTGCGAAGAAACCTCCGATGTGGGCCCATACCGCTACATCGCCAGATCCGAAAAATACTCCGAATAAGTCGAAGGCGAACCAGATCATTGACATGATCCATAATGGTACTTCGAAAGTGCCGAATCGGATGAAGAAGAACCAAAACATTCCGACACTATTCTTCGGATACAGGGCGGTCGCCATTCCAACGATGCCGTTGATTGCTCCGCTTGCTCCTACCGCGAGTTCTCCATCGAAAATATTATGCGTTCCGGCGGCGACAAGCCCGAATCCTAGGTAGAGCTGGGGATAGATAAGATTGTTCGTGTTGCCGCAAATCGCATTTCCGAATACCCAAAGAAACACTAGATTTCCCGCGAGATGGAAAATGCCGTTGTGGATAAACAAGTGGCCTACCATTCCCGAAGGACTCCAGCCATCCAGAATCCATCCATAAATCCAGTCGCCCCCAGAATACGTTGCGGTGAGAGAGATTAGGCCTGTTATTCCGATCAGAAACCAATTGGCGAATGGAGTGGTTTGAAAGAGCGTGTTAATTCTGTAGGGTATCAGCATGGCGAGAAGTTGGGGTTCGACTTCCAATAGTGCGAGACCGTATCGGAGGTTCAAGCGCCGAGTGGTTGAGGTTTTGGATATTCCTTCAAAATGCTGTTGGCGCCATCGCGAACATGCGCATGATCGAATCACGTTACCTCGGCGACGCTGTTCATGTCGCCCTCTTCTGAACCTCCAATCCCTCTATTGTATATGATCATTTACGGCTGGGGCCATTTCAATCGCCGCCAACATAGCCTGATTCGTTCTGGCTGCGACTCATGCGGGCATCGTGGATACAAAAGAAGTTTCACTTCGTCGCGATTCATCTCTCTCTATTTCATTCCGATCATTCCAATCGGTAAGCAGAAGATCGTCTCTGAGTGTCCAAACTGCAAAAACGCTCTTGGACTTTCATACGGCAAATGGAAAAAGCTAAAAAAGTGCGATCTTGCCGATGCCATTTCCAACTATAGTTCGAATCCCACGGACACGGAGGCAGCCGAGAAGCTCCTTGCATTAGTGGTCAGTACGCAAGATCGGGAAACGCTTCGGAATGTAGCTCCCCAGATTCGAGCCGCGTTCAAGCAGAATGAACAGATTCTCTCCATGCTAGCGAATGTCTATAGCTATTTGTGCATGGACGCGGAAGCAGATGATGTGTTTCTCGAAGTCGTGAGCCTTTCGGATAGCGAGGAGATTGCAGCCGATGCGGACGCGCACATGAAACTGCAAGGGCAGAAAAAGCCGAAGTCGCCGAACCGACTTCTGCAGTCGCTGCCAGTTTTGATCGTGCCGACTATTTTGATTTTGCTGTTTGGGTCGTACTTGGGAAAGGCATTGTCATCGCATGTCGAGGACGCCTATTTAGTCAGCGGCCTTGATCATTCCTATGACGCGGTGCTAAATGGCGAATCAGTCACTTTGAGTCCGCGCGGGCGGCTCAAGACGAAATTGATTAAGTATGGGGAGAACGAGTTAAGCCTATCCAGCGGATCGACGTTCACGAATCCAGTATCGTTTACAATAGAAGAGTCCTGGCAAAGCCGAGCTTCTGGAGGACCTACGGTCGTGGTGAATCCTGACAAGGCAGCAGTGCTGCTTTGGGAGCGCACTCCCTACTCGGTATCGAATGTCTCGGAGGCGAACTACGAGTTTGATATAGCCGTGGGCGAATACATTCATAAGTATTATGATGTCGACTACGCTTTTAAGGATTTTCCTGAAACGGTCGACCTTCCGACGAGTAGTTCGGTTGTTTATAAAGTAGGCCTGAGCTATCTCGATGAGCATTCGCCTACGGAAATCGTTGAAGTCCTATTGAACAACGATCTTTCTGACAAGCTGCAGGATTATCTTAAAGCGATATTGCATGGTGCTAGCGATGATGATTCATTGATATTCTTCGGCTCTAATTTTCTGCCTCAAGAAGAGTTTCTGGCAATCGCTCAATCGCGCCTTGGCGAACGTCCCGTACGAATTGAATGGCACCGCTCTTATCAGAATTTGATGCAAACTCCATCGACGTCAGCCGATCTTGAGAAGCGGTATAAAGAGTATTTCGAAAACGACCCGGACGATAGCGCGATAGCGTATCTTTACGGCCGAATTATCGAGAATCCTGAAAAATCCAAATCGATTTTCGAACGCGCAGCGCGATTGCCAAATCCGACTGGCTACGCCTCCAACGCTATAGCTTACCACTTAATACTTGAAGGCGAGTTCGGGGAAGCTCTTGAATACAGTGATCGAGCGTTGCAAATCATTCCGCAGAATGACCAGTTCAAACATATGCGTCGAACGGCGTTGTATGGGGTCGGTGATTACGTCTCGATCGAATCCGACATCAAGAAGGGTCCGGATAGAAACGAACTGGACTACAGAGCGTTCTTCGAATGGGTCTACTGCTTGGCGAAAAACGGGAAAAAGGAATCGGCGCAAACGGAGATTTCCAATTACCTAAGTGCTATTAGGGTGAACTCCGAAACGGACGAAAGCGATCTCGCCATTGGTAGGGCCTATCTTGAGTCTGCCTTCAGCGTGGCGGCGATGGATGAAAAGTCGTACGTGGCAAGCGTATCGAAAATCGACCTTCCAAGCTGGTCCTTCCAAACTGCGATTATCCAAGGCGATCTCAAGTTGGCTTCCAGTATAGTCAGCGATCCAGAGTTCGACGCGAGCATTCCCGATCTTCTTACTCTCTACACGCTGCTCTCACGTTCGGAGAATTCGTCATTGGCACGTCCTCATTTGGAGAGCGCCGTCGAGAAGCTCTCGCAAGGCAAAGGCGACGAGCTGCGTTGGGCCGCTTGGCTCAAAGGTGAAGGCGCACCGGATACGGACATGGCGGCACACACTTGTTACGATATAACCAATCATAGCATTTATCTTGCTGCATTGGCTCAACGATATCCTGCGCGTTCTAGAGAATACCTTGCGAGGGCGGCTGCTATTCACGCTAAAAATTCGTTTCACACGCTAGCTCTGAGAGATCTCCTATCAACGAAGAGCAGATAGAGTTGGGGGCTGTTAGTCCTATATTTGTTCGGCCTAGCTGACTACTTCGTTGATTTTGACGGGACTTGCTTCCATGGTCGGCTGATGATTCCGTCAACTATCTCGCTTAGGCGGCTCGTTTTGGGGCTTGTTTTCCTGATGTTGCCCTGTCTTCCGTTTGTGAATCTCTCGGCGACGGAGAAGCCGCCTTTGCATGGGCGTCATTGGATGGCCATTACCGGGAAGCCTCTAGCGGCGACTGCAGGCGCGAAGATGTTCGAACAGGGGGGGAATGCGGTCGATGCCGCCTGCGCGATGCTGGCCGCCGCGACGACCCTCCACGATTCGCTGGGCTGGGGGGGCGAGACTCAGGCTCTGATTTACAATCCCAACACGGGAAAGGTCGTCGGGATCAACGCGCTTGGAGTCGCCCCCACGGGCGCGACCGCCGAGTTCTTCCTGTCGAAGGGATTCAAATACGCGCCGGAATTCGGTCCTCTGGCGGCGGTGACTCCCGGGACGCCGGGCGGGTTGATGGTCATGCTGGCGGAGTTCGGAACGATGTCGCTGGAAGAGGCTCTCGCGCCGGCGATGCAGTTGGCGGAAGGCTATCCGATAGAAGCCGAGCTGGCTGACGCCATTGAGAAGAAGAAGGAAATCATCAAGCAATGGCCTGATTCGAAGGCTTTGTTCCTGCCTCACATCGGAGAGGAGTGGGAGGCCCCGCATCCGGGCGAGCTTTTCAGGCAACCGGATTTGCTCAAGACGCTCGGCAAACTGGTGAGGACGGAAGCGACTGCGCTGGCGAAGGGCCTCAGCCGGAAGGAGGCGATCATGGTCGCCTATAATCGCTTTTATGAAGGAGACATCGCGCGCGAAATCGTTCGGAGCAATCGCGAGCTGGGCGGGCTTTTCACGATGGGAGACCTCGCGAATTGGAGCGTGAAGATCGAGGAACCTGTTTCCACTCGCTACAAGGGCATTGACGTTTACAAGCTGACTTCCTGGGTGCAGGGACCGGCTTTGCTGCAAACGCTGAATCTGCTGGAAGGCGTCGATTTGAAAAGCATGGGCTACAACAGCGCCCGCTACATTCACGCGCTTTACCAAGCGATGAACCTGGCTTTCGCCGATCGCGACTTCTATTACGGCGATCCCTATTTTCCTCCGCGCGAGCCGATCGAAGGATTGCTTTCGCGCGAATACAGCCGAGACAGATTCCAGCTGATCGACTGGGAGCGAAACAATCCAGACGTTCGGCCAGGCGACCCGTATCCGTATCAAGGAGACGTGAATCCTTTCAAAGACCAACTCGAGCCGTGGTCCAATCTGAGACCGAAAGAAATCGCGATGAATCGCGAAGCCCTTGACGAAGCTTTTCTTCGCGGCACGACTTCGATCCAGGCCGCGGATAAGGACGGCTGGGCGGTATCGATCACGCCGAGCGGCGGTTGGATCCCTTCGGTGATCGCCGGCAACACTGGGGTCGCTCTGAGCCAGCGCATGCAAAGTTTCGTTCTCGATCCGTCCGAAAATCCGTTCAACGTCGTCGAGCCAGGCAAGCGGCCTCGGGCCACGCTCACGCCGACGATCGCGCTGAGAGACGGGAAGCCGTTTCTCTGCTTCAGCGTGCAAGGTGGCGACACTCAGGAGCAGAATCTCCTGCAGTTTTTCCTGAACCGGGTCGAATTCGGGATGACCGTCCAAGAGGCGAGCGAGGCGGCTAATATTACTAGCTACCAGATGCGCAGCTCGTTCGGAAGGCACGTGGCGGAGCCCGGACGTATGACGCTCGTGGAAGAAATCCCGTCGTGGGTACGCAACGAGCTTGAGGAAATGGGCTATTATCTCAATTTCGTCTCGAAAAATTCGGGCCCCATCACTGCGATCGAATTCGACCTGGAGCACGGCACGCTCTGGGGCGGAGTGAGCGATCACGGCGAGGATTACGGTATCGCTTGGTAGGGGTTTGCTAGAATCCACGCGGTATTCGCGCCGTAGCTACGCCGAGAATTCGGTGTGGAAAACTCATCGATCCATTCACAACTCTTTCCAATCCTCTAGTCGGCTAATAAAATACTGGTTGATGTTGTAAGAAGATTTTGGAGCCAGGGGTGCTGGGTTATTGGGAATGTATTTTCGGTGTTCAGCGATGACGGTTTTGAAACGATCGTCGGAGGCGAGATTCGTCCACTCGTTGGGGTCTTCAATCATGTCGTAGAGCTCTTCCGATCCGTCTTCGTAGCGCGTGTATCGATACCGCTCCGAGCGAATGGAGAAATTCACGGGACCATAAGCGGTAATCGAGGGGTAGGTCCAGTCTGTATTCACATTTTCCAGTAAAGGCCCGAGACTCCGGCCTTCGTTTTTCGAATTCGCGGGAAGGCCGCAAAGGTCGACAAGTGTTGGATACATGTCGATGAGGCCAACGGGCTTATCGCAATGCCGATCCGCCTTGATTCCAGGTCCAGAGATGATGAGCGGAACGCGGGTGTCGCGTTCCCAAATCGCTTGTTTGGCGAATCTGTTTTTCTCGCCGAGATGGTAGCCGTGGTCTGACCAGAGGAGGATGATCGTATTGTCCGCGTAAGGACTTTGGTCGAGAGTGTCCAGGACTTTTCCGACCTGATGGTCGGTCCAAGTGATGCAGGTGAGGTAGGCTTGCACGGCTTTTTTCCATTGATCCTTCTCGATAAGCTCTTCCGTTGTCGGCATCATGGGAACGTCGGCGACGCGTTGCACGCCTTCGGGGATATCGTCGAAATCATCCGCTTTGTAGGGAGGAAGCTGGACTGTATCCAAAGGGTGGTGATCAAACCACTTTGCAGGAGTGTACCAGGGAACGTGCGGGCGAACAAATCCGACGGCGAGGAAAAAGGGCTTCTCGTAATTTTGCTTCAGTTTTTCGACGGCCCATTGAGCGGAATTGTAGTCCGTCATGTCCTCGTCTTTTTCCGGATAGGCGCCCCAGTCGGTCTGAGTACCGCCGACTTTGTGGTCGTACCAAGCGGGATTGTAGTTGAACCGTTTTTCAGGCTTCGGTCCGAACCAGGCGAATCGTCCGCCGTATTCATCGAAGGATTTGGCAGCGTCCCCTCCGTGGTAGAGCTTGCCGACCGCCATAGTCTTGTAGCCGTAGGCTTCGAAATAGTCGGGAAGCAAGTCGCAGTTTTCAGTCAGTGGATGACTGGTTCTAATGTCTTTGTCATTGATCTGCAGGTAGATGCCAGTGGAGGCGGGGTAGAGGCCGGTGAAAACCGATGCACGGCTCGGACCGCAGATCGGGGCTTGGCAATGGGCGTTTGCGAAAAGGACGCCTTTCTTTGAGAGCCGGTCGATGTTGGGCGTCTCGGTGCCCGGGTGACCGTCTAGACAGCCGACCCAATCGTTCAAGTCGTCGATGGCGATGAACAAGACGTTGGGTTTGGAGGTCGAGTCTGCACGGGCAGCCAGAAGCGTAGCCAACTGGATCAGGATGGTAGCGAGAATGGGAATCTTGAGTGCGTTCATGAGATGCTTGAGGGGTAATTGAGGGGAATACCTTGAGCAAGCGATTAAGGTAGAGAGGAGCGGCGCCGGGCGCCCAAAGGGAAAAAAGGGGGTACCAGCCGGTCCGC
>JAJFLS010000118.1 GCA_021772595.1 Opitutales bacterium | reverse complement strand
GTAATCAAATACTCGATACCTAAATCACTTATCCGATGCCTATCCCCGTGTAAATTTCCCAATACAGCCTTTGGGGACTTTCCGAGGAAAGCTTGCATTTCCCGCACCGGGTTCCCGGCGTGGTTTCAAGCAAGAGCAGCTTAAGCTGAAAGAGACGGTTCGCCGAGTGTAGGAGCCTGCTTGCAGGCGATTGTTTTCCTAGGCATGTAAAAATCGCCTGCAAGCAGGCTCCTACAATTGAAAAGCGTCTTAAGTTGGCGCCTATTCACTCGGCGGGATCGCTCGTAGATTGACTTGATGGGGCGTTTCACTGTTTTCTGGTTGAGATTGTTATGAAGAGCTTTTTTCGAGTGCCCCGCTTTTTCTCTATTTTCGTCGTAGCCGGATGCGCGAGCGCGTTTGGCGGACAGACCGATTGGCCGAAGTTTCGCGGCCCCACCGAGCAGGGAGTGTCCGAAGCGGCGAACGTTCCCCGGGAATGGTCGAGGGAGAAGAACATCGTTTGGAGATCGGAGATTCCCGGGCGCGGCTGGTCGTCGCCTTTGCTGATCGACGGGAAGATCGTGTTGACGACGGGCATGGAGGAATTGGTGGACGAGATGCACGACTTGAAGGTCCTGCAATTGAATGCGGAAACGGGCGAGATCTTGTGGATCAAGAAAGTCCTGCAGGCGACGATTGCCGAGGGCGAGGACCGGAATCCGAAGAACAGCTTGGCCAGCCCCACGCCAGCTATCGAAGACGGCGTGATCTATGCCCACTTCGGTCACATGGGTACGGTCGCTTTGGATTTCGATACGGGCGAGATTTTGTGGAAACAGAAGATTCCCTATATCGCGAAAAACGGGGCAGGGGGTTCGGCGATCGTTGTCGGAGACCTGCTCGTCTATACGACCGACAGCTTTGAATCGCCGATCGTAACGGCGCTGCATAAGAAGACTGGCGAAATCGCCTGGCGCACGACGCGCAGCCACCAAGTGAAAAACAATTTCTCGCACGGCACGCCCTTGCTCATCGACAACAACGGTCGCCCGGAAATCCTCAGTCCCGGCAGCGGCATGGTCGGCGCCTACCGTCCCGAGGACGGCAAAGAATTGTGGATCGTCCGCTACCCCATGGGGTATTCGATGTCGACGCGTCCGATCTTCGTAGACGGCATCATCTATATGGGTACGGGCTTCGCGCGTCCGAGCCTCTACGCGATCCGAACGGACGGGGCGACGGGCGACTTGACCGATACGCATGTGAAATGGATGTACCACAAAAGCATGCCCAAGACCCCATCCCCGAATTTCGTCAATGGCAACGTGATTACATTGGAGGATGCGGGCCGCTTGCAGAGTCTCGATCCGGAAACGGGCGAACTGCGATGGATGGAGCCGCTTATTGGGAAGTTCTCCGCGTCGCCCGTCCAGGTGGGGAATCTACTCTATTGCGTCAGTGAGGAAGGGCTTTGCTACGTGCTGCGCATTCGCGACGACGGTTGCGACATTATCTCGCAGAACGAGATGGAAGAGGAGACCTTGGCTACGCCCGCGATCGTGGACGACTACATCTATCTCCGGACACGACACACCCTTTGGAAGATCGGGAACGGGTCGTGAGAGGAGCAAAAGGCAAAAACGATGGTTCGCCGAGTGTAGGAGCCTGCTTGCAGGCGATTAGTTTTCTCTATCTTCGACGAAGAAATCGCCTGCAAGCAGGCTCCTACACTGACTAATTGGATACCATCTTAAATTTCGCCCTCACGCGGCTCCCTTTCGCGCGTTCGATAGCTCTTCTTTGACGCGCCGGGTTACGGTGGCGAGGTGTTGCGGCCTCATCATCCAAGTGGTTATATTGAAGCCGTCTTCCCGTGGTCTCGCTACTGCGATGGCGGGCGAACCTTCGAGGAGCGCTTTTTGAACTTCGAAGCCGGAGGAGGAAAATGCGCCTCGCTCGAATGTCAGCATCAAAGTCGGCACTGTATTGGGACTTTGGGGAATGATGCTCTCCGCAATCAGGCCTTCGATCGGAGACAGCTCTTCCGCCAGCCAGTCCACCTGCGTTTTCCAACTTCGGTATTCCCGATCGTAGTCTATCTCCAAAAACCGCTCCAACGCGATCCACATAGCGACCATCTCTTCCTTGTTGACCTTCATCCCGCGCCCAATCCGGTCGGAGGTGGGAGGGCCATTGAAACGGGCCGTTTCTATCAGGTCTTTTCTCCCCATCAGCAGCCCAGCGCTTTGGGGGCCGCGAATCGCCTTTCCGCCGGAAATGGCGACGAGATCGAAGCCCATGCGCGTATACTTGTATAGGTTTTCCCTCGGCGGAATGGACGCTGCCGCATCGTTAAAGGTGGGGATCCCGTGTTCTTTGCCGATCTTCACGAATGCCTCATGCCGGACGGAGCCGTCCAAGTTGTGCTCGTCCGTAAAATATAGCATGGCGGTGTTTTCGTTGATCGCTCCGAGCAGCTCACTCTCGCTCTCCACCGTCACCAGCTTGACCCCGCAGTTGGTAATGGCGTGAGTGTAGCCGACGATATGGGCCTTCTGCACGATCACCTCGTTCTTCATGCCGCTCAAATCGACAGGGATCCGTTTGGCTTTTTCCTCGTCTGTTCCAGTGAGAACGCCGGCCGTGGCCAAAGTCATGGCGGAGGCGGCCCCGGCTGTCACCATGGCCGCTTCGCAGCCGACGAGTTCCGCGATCTTCTCGCCTACCGCGTCGTGTAGCTGATTTAAGGATACATATTCACCGGCGGTCTGCCGATAGGCATCCAGCACTTCTTCGGGCATCAGGCTGGCGGTTAAAGTGGTGTAGGCGCCCGCCGCGTTGATGATGGGCTTGACTCCGAGCTCGGCGAAATAGTCGCGCGGCGCGTTTTCCGCTGCCCGAGCCGCGTTGCCCGAAAAGAGGCTACCCGTGACACCGCCTCCGATTATTGGTAGGCCG
>JAJFLS010000117.1 GCA_021772595.1 Opitutales bacterium | reverse complement strand
CCGCAAGGAGAGCCAGAAGGGGTTCTGACGATTGCGAAGACTGAGAACGGTTATACTGGGACGATGGGAAAGAATGTGCTGAACAATCTCATCATTGAAGAAAATATTTTGGTGAACAGCGAATTTGAAGCACAGGGATATAGTATTGATGTTACGGGAACGTTCGAGGGCGATGCCTTTACCGGGAAATTGTCCGCCGCTGGTAATGATTTTACAATGACAGGTGTTAGGAAGTGATTCGGGGAAATCGTCTTGAACCCGCTCGAGTCCCTCGAGTAGCTACGTCGCAGCGAGGCGTGGAATTGACCTATACCGGATGCTAGTCTAACTCTTCGACGGGCCAGTTTTCGGAAGGAGTGCGGGCGGTTTTCAATATTGTCTCCATCTCGGCGATAATATCGGGGTGGAGCGCGGCAATGTTGTTGGATTCGCTTTCGTCTTTCGACAAATCGTAAAGTTCGAGAGTTTTTCCTGGGGCCATACGAATCGCTTTCCAGTCGCCTTGGCGAACGGCTTGCTGGAACCCGCTCTCGAAGAATTCCCAATAGAGGACCCGGTCGCTCAGATCCTGTTTGTTACCAAGGATGGTGGGTAACACGCTCACGCCGTCGATGCCCGAAGGAGCCTTCAATCCGGCAAGCTCTGCAAAGGTCGGAAGGGCGTCCGCAAAATACCATGCAGTGTCGTTCGTTTCTCCCGCTGCAACTTGCCCAGGCCAGCGTACGATCATAGGAGTGCGAAGTCCTCCTTCGTACAGGTCGCGTTTGTGACCTTGTAGAGCGCCGGAACTATCGAAACGTCCTTCCCAGCGTTTGGCCGCTCCGTTGTCGGAGCAAAAGAAGACGATGGTGTTACCGTCGATATTGAGGTCCTTCAGAGTTTTGAAAAGAGTGCCAACGTCTCTATCAAGTTGAGTGATCATTGCGGCATGGACTTTTTCGTCGTCGGTCCATGGTTGGTCGGTGTAAGGGGCTGTATCCGGAATCTCATATTTGTCATGAGGAACAGTGTAGGGTAGATAGAGGAAGAAGGGCTCATCTTTGTGGCGTTTGACGAAGTCCAATGCGAATTCGGTGAAGAGATCATGAGTGTAGCTCACTTTCTTTCCGTCGCGATTTTGTGGAAGATCGTACTTCTCTTTGTTCTTCCAGATAAAATCGGGGAAGTAAGTGTGGGCTCGTCGTTGGTTTAAGTAGCCGAACCACTCGTCGAATCCCTGATCGTTTGGCTGTCCAGTTGTATTCGGTTCTCCAAGACCCCATTTTCCAGTCATCCCGGTTGCGTATCCAGCTTCTTTGAGGACTTCGGCGGCGGTGATATCTTCTGCGAATAAGGGAACGCGTCCGTTTCCGCCGCCGAGGCCGACAACTCCGAACTTGCCGAAGTTACCACGAACGGTGGTGTGCCCGGTATGTAGACCAGTCATCAATGCAGACCGAGAAGGAGCGCAAACGGTGGAGCCTGCGTAGCAGTTGGTGAAACGAAGACCTTCTATCGCCATCTGATCGAGGTGAGGCGTCTGGATGACGGTTTGGCCGTAAGAGCCTAAATCTCCATATCCCAGGTCATCAGCCATAATGAAGATGATGTTCGGCTTTGACGCTTTGGCTTTCTCAGTTGCATCACCGCAGCCAGTTAGCAGGAAGGAGGCGCCTGTGGTAGTCAAAATAGTGAGAAGGACTAGATATCGAGGAGTTTTCATAAGTGGTGTTACTAGAAAAATAGATTGTAGGATTGATCGAGTAGCGAGATTATTGGGACAAAGAGGTTTTGAACAACGTTCGTTCCTCACTTGATCCATCGCCTAGGCTCTGGCCAGGAATTGAAATACTATTTTGGAGATCGAATCATGCCTCGCGGAGCGAGATCCTGCCTGGAGGCTAAGCGACAGATCCAACGAGTCTTCGAGCGATGTTAAAAATGACATCATTCTTCAAACTCTATACGATGCATTTTATTTCTTGTGTGCAATTTCACAGTCACTTTTCTTCAAAAAATGCGCGGAGCTTCACAGGCGAGGACGCTACAAGCTGGTGGAGCTTGTTTTTTGATTCGTCACCACTCATCCGTGCGGAAAGAACTAGCGGGTAATCCTTCTTTGTTGGTCAAATTGGGTTGGGCATCGCTTGTGAATGCATAACGAACTGCGAGAGGCTTGGAAACGTTTTCCGAATATAAGATAACCTGCTTTCCCTTGATTGCCGCATTCGCTGGGTGAAAAACTTTGTCTTCCCCCGCGATCTCGAAATGGCTAGGGGGAAGTCCATCCTTAGTTGACAGGCCTTTTCTTGCGTGATCGAAACGAAGATAGATCTTTTTCGCTCTGGTCGAGCTGCTCGAAAATACCGGTCCGGAAAAAGCTATATCGTGATCGTAGTCTTTCGCGAGAGCCCACAACGCGAGACGTCGTCCGACTTCCTGCTTATTCTTGGGATGGATATCGTCTAAGTTGCCTATATCCATCGTGACCGCCATGCCGGTGCGGGCTAGGGATAATGTCTGAAGTTGCGATTCGCGCAAGTATGCGGAGTTTTCACCATATTTACTGTAGGGAGCTATTTGGGCGAAATAGAATGGGAATTCGTATCCAAATTCTCTGCGCCATTCGGAAATCATCGTGGAGAACAAATTACGGTATCTATCGGCCCGACCTGAATTGCCTTCGCCCTGATACCAGATGGCTCCTTTGATTTTGAAGTTCCTCAGTGGATGGATCATCCCGTTGTAGAGGCGCGTGGGGATTTTCTTGTCGGCTTGCTGCGGGAGTTCGGCGGCTTGAGCGAGATCTTTGTCCATGCCCAGCTTTTGCAAACCAGACTTTGGGGTCCAGCTTTCGGCTGAGGTCCCGCCCCACGAGGAATCGATTATGCCAATGGGGACGTTCAACTTCGAATGCAGCTCTCTAGCGAAGAAGTAGGCGGTAGAGGAAAAGGTCGGGATGGTCTCAGGAGTGCAGGCTTGCCATTGACATTTTGCTTCGGGGACTCCGTACATCACGATTCCTGATTCCACATCGTCGAGGGGTTCCTTGCTGCTGAAGTTACCTGCTTGGAATAATCGAATTTCCGGATAGCGCGCATTGGCGACCTCGACGTCGGAATCCTTAATCCCTGTGTAAGCGTTTGAAACCTCGACCAATGGCATTTCCATGTTCGATTGACCCGAGGCTATCCATACCTCGCCGAATAAGATGTCATTCAAATGAACCGTGTTTTTACCGGTAATCGTTAGCGTATGGGCTTTACCTGCATCTATCGTTTTTAGAGTGGCTGTCCAATGTCCCTTTGCGCTCGCTGTGGCATTGGTTTCCGAATCGAGCCAACTCGCGCTGATCGCAATCTTTTCGCCCGGATCTGCCCAGCCCCAAATCTCTACCTCGCTATTGCGCTGCAGCACCATGTGCGAACTCAGGATTTTCGGCAGTCGGACGTCTGCGGAGGCTTGGAAGGGCGCGGCGAAGAAGAGGACGGTCGCGAAAGTGCCGATAGCGGCACGGGATAGTTTAAGGCTAGTTTTCATTGTATCCGCTATTCGGTGACTTTGATTATGAAGAGTTGGCGGCTTCCTTCTTCGGTCCAGCCGGGGACGAGGATTTCGTTGTTGTCGCGATTCCAGCGCGGGGCGGGATCGATGCGAAGATCGCCTTTGACGTAGGGGCCGCGGTCGAAGGTTTCGGAACGCTGATAGGCCCCGTCGGCTAAGCGGAGAATTGTGTAGACATTGGCTTTGCGGTCGTCACTGGAGTATCCGTTGACGAACCATTTTCCGTCCGGTGATAGGGAAATGTCGCCTCCCGGTTTTGGAAGGATCGTTTTGTCGCCAATATGTTTGTTTTCGAGGATCCTTTTTTTGGACACGTCATAGATCGCTTGGCGACCCTTGCTGACCCCGATGATACTATTGCCTTCGGCCCATTCTGGGTGTCCGCCAATTGATGTGGAATGAAGTGTAAGTCCGGTTCCGTCAGCGTTAATGGTGCAGGGGGCGTCGATCCAGATGGAATGTTTTCCTTCCCGTCCTCGGGCGATGAAGTAGATCTTTCGATTGTTGCGGTTCCACAGCGTGTGATTGATGTAGAGTTGGGCTTTTGAAATGTCGGGTTGGTTGTCTGGGTCGATGACTTCAGACTCTGGCACGGGCGTCCAGCGTCCATTCTCCAGTTGATTGTACGTGCCGATTCGCAGGTGTTTGGCAATTTCTTTGTACGAAACGAGTAGGCGGGATTTGCCGGTTTCAATGTCTATTTTAAAAATGCCGTCGTTGTCCGGGGCGAACGTTCCTTCAGTTTCATCGAGGGCTCCTGCGTATCCTGTGACGGGCCTGAGCCTCGCTAGGCGACCATAGTTAATCGCTAGAAAATCTGTGCCACTTGGTGCGACGCCTGAATTTCCGATAGAATCGTTTGGATAACGGTATTCATAGATGCGCTCTCGTTTGGCGATGTCGTAGAGAACCGTGAAGACGCGGCCGCTATCGGGGTCGCGATCATTGAAGAAAAACTGAGTTTCCGGTTCGAGGGGATTCCAATAGAGCATTGTGCCTTGTTGCAAATTCCATCCTCGGGATTGATCGACCTGCGTTATGCGATAGTTTTCCTGCGTATCGATGAGGATGATATCTGCGGCGTCTCCGGCTCCGGGAAGGCGGTCATGAAAGTCATTGCGCATCGCCACAATGTATCGCCCACTGGCGTTCCAAGGGATTGTCTTCGATTGGCCGATGTATCCGAAAAAGTGGTGTTTCGCGCCAAAAGTGATTTGTTTGGAAGTCAGACTGAAGTCACGAGATTCCGCGGCAGTGGTAGCAAGGGTTCCGAGAAGCCCAGCGAGCAGGAGCAATTTCGCCTTTGAGGCGATCTGGAGATGCGGGAAGGGTGTCTGAGTGCTTCGTTGCATGCGGGTGGTTTTGCTGAGAGAGTGTTAAATAAATGCCGAAAAAGCTCGGGGCGGCGCCCGAGCACTACCTTTTTCTCGAGCGAAGCTCGAGTGTTCGGGTAGCGTCCGGGCGCCGTCCCGGATTAAAAATGCGGTAGGCTGTATTTATTGGACATTCTCTAGGATGCGCTTGGGGGAGACTTCCGCTAAAAACTAAAGCGCTTTTTTCGCGATTCACAAGTTTCTGTCGCAGCGATCTTACGGGGAAATGTCTTTCTGTAGGAGCCTGCTTGCAGGCGATTCTCTTGGCCGAGGATGATCGCCTGCAAGCAGGCTCCTACATTTTATGACAGCATCAAACTACTCGGCGGCGGAGGTGTGGTCGTGGAGAATCTTCCAGCCGTCGGTGGAGCTCTGGAGAAGGAGCGTGAACAGGCCGGTGGCGTCCGAGTAGTCTCCGGAGCGTTTAAGGCGGTAACGTCCATGAACTTCGGCCCATTGGGCGGAGAGTACTTGGACTTCGAGATCTTCGAATGTGAGTGATCCCATGGCGTCGCGGGTGGGAT
>JAJFLS010000116.1 GCA_021772595.1 Opitutales bacterium | reverse complement strand
ATAGCGGGACAATGTGAGCTGTTTTAAGCTGAGATCGAGCTTTACCTTGCGTATGGGCCGGGGCGGTATGTTGAGCTGGGCGACGCGGTCAATCGCGTAGTTGATCGTGTTGAGGATGAGAAACAGATTTCCGGATGCTTGTATTCGATTGTTGGTGATGAAGTTCGATGTGCCGAAGACGGCTAGCCGTCCTCCGGCCAACCGTATGCCGAGCGATGAATCCACCTTTCGCTCCGAAATCGTTCCAACGCGGATCGGCCCTTTCAGGTCTATGTTGGGACTAAAGGTCGGGTAGGGCTCGGTGGCGTAGCCTCTTTCGCCCCAGCTGTTTTCGGAGGTGGCCATGAGCTCGGTGACGACAAGCGAGCTGTCGATTGGGCGTCCAGGATCTTCGCGAACCGATGCGGCGCGGTCGGTGACGATGCGCATTCCCAAATTGATGAGTTCGTCGGTGATGGGGTGTTGCGCGTAATGGCGAATCATGAGATCCCCGCCAGTGATGAACGAGTCACGATCCATTTCGATCGCCAAGGCATCGTCCGTCAGGATACCCCACTCGAATAGGAGGTCGTCCAGTCCGTGTTTGGCTCCGGGTTCGAGGAGGAGGAGAACGCGTCCCGAATTCCGGCGGAGGTAGTTCTTGAGCAGCTCTTGCTCATGTGGGAGAAATCGGGTTTTCGCGGCCGAGATGACAATGAGTGAAGCGTCTTCGGGGATCTCTTTCTTGGTGGCGAGATCGAGCTGCTCGACTTCGAGATTCCTGCTTTCCAATTCGTCGAGCAGTCTGGAAATTCCGCGTGCGGGCGTGAAGTTGTTCGGGCCTAGTTCGCCGTGTCCGCTAGTGAAGTAGATGACCGGGACGTCATTCTGGGAAATCTCGAGTATCTTTTGTGTGAACACGTTCTCGCCGAGGAATTCCTGGATCTCGTTGTTGGCGACGCTGTAAAGCTCTTTGAAAGAAACATCTTCGGAAAGACTGCCCGATTTAAAGATAATCGAGTCTTCCTGTACGACGTCCAGCTCTTTAGCCCGTTTGGCTTGTTGATAGACGTCCAGATACTCCACGGTCACGCGATTCTCTCCTTGGTTGCGCGTTTCGTATTCGTATTCGTTCAGCAGGGACTTCACGTCGTAGTACACGTCGCGAATGCCCAATTGGGGATCCTGGTCGGAAAGCGTGACGATGACTTGGATGGGGCGATCAAGCTGATGCAGATAGGCGACTGTCTGAGATGAGAGCGTGTAGGCTCTGCCGATCGTGGTGTCGAATCGATGGTAGTTGCGCATGGCGATCGCGTTGACCGCTGCGAGGATTAGAAAGACGAGGACGAACTGAGCGACTGCGTGTAGGCGGTCTACGATTCGATTGGACTGGTAGGATTCGATCAAGTCCATGGATTTAGCTGCCGCCTTCACTGTATTCCACAATTAGAATGCTCATAAAAAGAAAAGCCAGCGAGCAGCTCACGTAGAGAACGATCGCCCGGGTGTCGATGATGCCAGACGAGAAGTCTCTCATGTGCTGGAGGACGTCCGTATGTTTGGCCAAGGTATCGATCCATTCGGGCTGATTGACCCAAAGAAGGGCGAGCTCGTCCAGATAGCTGCCGACCACAATGAATCCGAAGACGAGCGTAAAGCTGACAATGCCGGCGATGAGCTGGCTGCGCGTGAGGGAACTAGCGAAGATCCCTTGGCTCAGGAAAAGCGCGCCGCTGATCGCGATATAGGCGTATCCTCCAATGATTGGATACGGATCGAAAATGGAGTCTTTTTGGACGAACGAGAAGAAGAGAATGTGGAAGCTTCCGGTGAATGCCCAGAGGAGGGTGTAGTAGATGTACCCGGCGGCGAATTTCGAGAGGATCACTTCGGTCACTGTGACGGGCGTGGTCATGAGGTTCTCGATCGTTCCGGAGGCGCGTTCTTCGGCGACGCTCTTCATCGTCAGGAGGGGCACCATGAAAAACACGGGGATGAAGAAGAGCTTGAAGAAGGTGATGGATGGATTTTCCTCCTTCGGATCGTTGGCGTAGTCCAAGAGGATCAGCTGGAAGAGAAAGCCCATGATCAGCAGAAACAGAAACGCCGCGATGTAGGTGCTTGGCGTGATCAGGAGCTTCCAGAGCTCGTTGCGCAGTAAGGTGAAGAAATGCCTCATCGTCTTTTAGTTGGCTGCTGGCATCTCCGTTTTCTCGCTGTCGGAATCCTCGGACTCGGAATGCTCGGCGAGATCTGTATCCAGAGTTTCCCAACTGCGACGCGTAGCGGCGAGGAAGACGTCCTCTAGCGGTGCTTGCCGCTTTCTCAGCGAGCGGGCGCGGATGAGCGGATTGTCGGACAGGCAGCTGAACAGCATCTCGCCGTAGTCGTGGTTGCCGGGGATGCGAATCGTCACCTTCGAGAAACCGCGCTCGTCGGCCTCCTCGAATTTGTCGACGTCTAGATTCGCTGCCAAGGTTTTGAGCGATTGGCGAAGGTCGGCGAGGCTGCCGTTGATCTCCAATTCGTAGATGGTGGAATTGATGAAGCTTTCGCGCAGCTCTTGCGGAGTGCCTTGTCCGACGATTTTCCCGTGGTTTATGATGATTACCTCGTCGCAAGTCATTTCGATCTCGGAAAGGATATGGCTGGAGATGATGACGCTCATTTTCCCTTGGAGGCTGGAAATGAGGTCTCGGATCATGATCACTTGGTGCGGATCGAGGCCGATGGTGGGCTCGTCCATGATGATGACTTCGGGGTGCGCGAGGATGGCGTCGGCGATTCCGACGCGTTGGCGAAAACCTTTGGAAAGCTTGCCGATGATGCGGTCTTGGGCACGGGTCAGGTCGCAGCGCTCCATGACTTCGTCGATGCGTTTGCCTCGGTGGCGGAAGGGGAGCTCCTTCAATCGGGCCCGCCATTTGAGGTATTCGCGCACGCGCAATTCGAGCGGAAGCGGGTTGTTTTCGGGCATGTAGCCAATGCGTCTTTTGATCTCGTGCGCATGGCAGGCGACGGGGATTCCGCAAATGCGAGCGATACCTGAAGTCGCTCGGGAATAGCCCGTTAAGATCTTCATGGTCGTGCTTTTGCCCGCCCCGTTGGGACCGAGGAAGCCGACGATTTGCCCTTTGGCGACCTTAAACGAAATGCCGTTCACGGCTTCTACTTTGCCGTAGCGCTTGTAGAGTTTTTCGACTTCTATCGTATGCTCAGGGGAATCCACAATTTGGGTAATAACTTAAATTCGGCGCAGCGACTTGGGCACTAGAAAGACATGCTTTCTTGCGGTCGCAATCCCATTTTACATTTGATGGCGGACGGCGACGCGAAAATTTGTAATGCGTTCATCTCGATTCGGACCCGCAGATTGAGGGTTGCGTTCATTTTTCAATGGAGACTTCGCCAGCCCGGACCTGGATACGGGAGCCGTCGGCCCGTTCGACGATTAAGGCTCCATGGGGGTCGATGCCCCAGGCTTTGCCCGAGATTTTTGCGTCGCCATGCAGGAGGCTGACCTCGCGGCCTTCGAGCGCGTCGTAGGATTTCCACTTGTCTTTGAGCCGGGCTCGGTACTCGTCGGAGACGAATTGCTCGTAGGCGAGCATGACCCGGCCCGCGAGGGAGGCGGTAAACCGGTTTGCGTCTTGGGCGGTGCCGATCTCCTCGCGGATGGAGGTGGCGGTGGCTCGAAGCTCTTCGGGCCAGTCGGCGGCGACGCCGTTGACGTTCAAGCCAATCCCGAGGACGAGATCGCGGGTCTGGTCGGCGTCCATGCGCGCTTCGGTCAGTATGCCGGCCAATTTCTTGCCGGAGATCTGGATGTCGTTAGGCCATTTGACATTGCTTTCCACACGGAAGAAGGCGTTGACGCATTCGCAAATATTGACGCCCATCCAAAGGGTGAAGGTTGAGAGGCGAGCGGGCGAGACCTCGGGGCGGAAGGCGAAGCTTGCGTAGAGGTTTCCGTTGTCGGGGCTGTGCCATTGCCGGCCGAGGCGTCCGCGTCCGTCGGTCTGACGCTTGGAAAGGACGAGAAAAGGATCGGCTGCCCCGTTAGCCAGCAGGCGTTCGGCCTCGCTGTTGGTGCTGTCGATCTCGTCGTGGAGCGCGATTTCGAGGTTGGAGGCGACGCGTGGCAGGGACGCTTTGATGAGGGATTCGTTGAGCGTGTCGGGCCGCTGGGTCATTCGGTAGCCTTTGCTACGGACCGCTTCGAAATCGAAGCCTTGCGCCCGCAGTTTTTCCATGTGAGCCCAGATGGCGACCCTCGAAATCCCGAGGCTTTCAGCGAGGAGACTTCCCGAGACGAAATCTCCGCGAGCCGAGAGAAGCTCTTTTAGGATAATGACTTCTTTGGTCGGCATTAGGAAGAGTGAATAGTGACGAGTGAATGGTGAAGCGATTTCTTAATTTTTCGTTCGTCCTTCTTCAATTAGGTCCAATCAAGCCCGATATCGACCCAAACGCTTTTGTGGACGAGGGCGCCGGTCGATACGAAGTCGCAGCCGAGGGCCTTGATTTGGGCGAGAGTATCCAAAGTCACGTTACCGCTGATTTCGGTGACGGCCCGGTCGCCGATGAGTTCGACGGCTTGGCGAAGCGCATCGATCGAAAAATTGTCGAGAAGGATGACATCCACGCGAGCGTTGAGAGCGGCCTCGATTTGCTCGATCCGGTCCACTTCCATCTCCACAAGAAGATGGGGGTTGCGGCGGCGGGATTCCTCGACCGCGGCGCGGGTCGCGTCGGCCAGGTTGTCGCCGAACGCGGCGAGGTGGTTGTCTTTTAGCATGACGCGGTCGAACAGTCCCATGCGATGGTTCCAGCCGCCGCCGCATGCGACGGCGTACTTTTCCAGATACCGGTAGCCCGGAGTCGTTTTGCGGGTGTCGAGCAATCGGGTCGACGAATCGCGGAGCGCCGCTGCGAAGACGCTGGTTGTGGTGGCGATTCCGCTCAGGCGCTGGAGAAAGTTGAGGAGCGGGCGTTCTGCGGAGAGGGCGGATCGCGTCGGGCCTTTCAGTGTGCCGATGGCGTCTCCTTTCGCAAGGGCGTCGCCGTCATGGGCTCGCGGCTCGAAGACGAGGCTCGGGTCGTAGGCTGCGACGATTTCCTGGACGAGAGCCGCGCCGCAAAGAGTCATCGTCTCCCGAGCGCGAGCGGTGGCGGCGAGCGTTTGGCCGGCGGGGAGAAGCTCGCTGGAGACATCTCCGGTGGGCGTCGGTTTCTCATTGAGACCGGAGCCCTCTAGGTCCTCGGCGACCGCGAGAGCGATCAGGGCGCGAATCGGTTTTAAATCGAGATCTTGCCAAGCTATTTGCTGGCAACATTTGCGGGCGATCTCTTTTATGGAGTTGGGCATTGGATTAGGTTTATCAGTCTCCACGGCTCTAATATAAAGTACAAAATCAAAGGAACATGACTCTCGAAGAATTCAAAACAAGCGCGGCCGAAGATGCCATGCCGCAATCTGATTTAAGCGAAGCCCTCAAAGCGCTTTGGTTTGACGCCCATGGCGATTGGGAAATGGCGCACGATCTCAGCCAAAAGGCGGGGAATAAGGACGGGGATTGGGTGCACGCCTATTTGCATCGAGTCGAAGGCGATTTGTCGAACGCGGGGTATTGGTACAGCCGAAGCGGAAAACCCCGTTTCGAAGGTTCGCTCCAGGAAGAGTGGGCTGCGATCGCGACGGAGCTGCTGGAGGGGTAGGGAGGACTGGCCGATTTTAGGAGCCTGCTTGCAGGCGATTGAAGGTAGGGCTGATCCCGCAGGCGCGTATAGGCGTCAACTTAAATGAAATCGTCTGAAAACCACGCGAGTCCCTCGCGTAGCTACGCCGAGTCTTCGGCGTGAGATCAGCAATGGTGCCAACTTAGCAGATAACATAACCATAACAACGCTCGTGCCTCGCTTGATCTCTCGTCTAGACTCGAGGCAGGATCCTCGCTTCCGTCTTCGCGCTGCTACGCCGAGACAAGCCGCGATGGCAGGATTCTTCCGGTCAATGCAAAGCCGCGTTTGATACAACTTACCAAAAGGCTTCGATGAACACAGGAGATCCGGATGGGGATGCCCATCAAGCCAAGAGCTTCTTTTAATATTCGATCCTGCCCCTGGCTTGCCAGGGATCCTGCCCACGCGCAGCGTGGATCAAGCGAGGCACGAGCGTTGTTAAGCATTCTTCTGAGAGTTCATGGCTTTGATGTTTTCTCGACCTTGTGGTTCTGTGAGATTTGAACTGCAGTGCTATCCAAATCGGCGAATTGCACTTAAGTTGACGCCTGCGGGCGGAGCGGAATCAGCCGTGGAAGAAGAGCCGCGATAACGGCTGCTTAGGGATAAGCAGCCCTACCAATTAGCGATCGTAAAAATCGCTTGCAAGCAGGCTCCTACATTTCCGTTAACGCGATCGGAACGACGCAGTCGTCCCGTTACGGTCTACACTCTCACGGTCACGGAAAACGCTTCGCTTTTTCCGGGGGTGACCGTGTGGAGGCCGACTTTCGTTTCGGGGCTGTTCGGAGGTCCCATCCAAGGCTCGATGCAATAGAAGGGCGAAGTGTCGGACTGGGTCCAGGTGACGACCGCATATCCGGGATCGGGCTTTTGGTCGGCTCCGATTTCGATTTCGATCTTCGATTGGTCCTGGAGGCAATTGCAAGTGACGATCGACCGGCTGAGGCCGTAGTGGATGCGGTCGACGAGCTCGGGGTTGGCGATCGATTCGACTGGCTTGGATCCGCTCACTTCGAAGAGCGATCCGTCGGCCGCGTGGCGGCAGGCTTTTGTTGCGGGAATCGAGATATCGTAGTCTCTGCGGCTCGTGTCCTGGATCCAGGGGAGATTGAAGTAGAAATGGTGGCCGGGGGACCAGGGGATGGGTCGAGTGTCGTTGTTTCGAAGGCGTAGCTCGACGGTGAGCGATTTTTCTTCGAAGCGGTAGACCACCTCGAAATCGTATTCGTATGGATAAGCCTGCCGGGCCTCCAAGTCGGGCAGAAGTCGGGCGGCGAATCCTGTGTCGTCGATGCGGGTGACTTCGAAATCGCCTTGGCGGGCGATTCCGTGCATGGGCATCGGGCGCTTGGTTCCGTCGATGTCTTCCCAGAAATTGATTTCGCCCTTGTGGAAGGTTCGGGCGGAGAAGGGGAACAGGATCGGGTTGCCGCCCCGAGCCTTCACCGCATCCATCGGATTGGAGAGTTCAGGCCAGGAGATGATGTCGCGAAAGGTTCCGTCTGGGTACGTGATGTTCCAGTTCATCAATCGCGCGCCGAGTTCCGGCCAGGCGAGAAATGCGGACGCGCCCACTTGCCAGCGGCGAATTGTCGTTCCTAGGTACTCGATCTCCTCCATATGCGAATGCCCGTTAAAAACGGATTTTCGAAAGATTGCGAAGCGAAATTTCCGAATTACGGGATCTTTTAGGATTGCGAGCGGATTGAGGATTGCGACGGCAATAAGGCTCCCGTAGTCAAGCGTTTGTCTAAAGACGCGGCCTTGCATTTTCGAAATGGGTCCGACAACATTCGAATCACTCTTGAAATGAAGAATTGGCTAGCAGCACTACTCCCGCTCGCGCTTCTAATGAACGCGCCGTCCTTGCTTGCCCAAGTGGATGCTCCAACGGCGGATGAGGCAGCGGCCGAAGCCGTGGATCCAGAGGAAGCGGAAAAGAGCGTCGATGTGACCGTGGAAGAGGCGGCTAGCGTGGTGGAAGCGGTTTCCGAGAAGAAAGAGGGTGATACGCTAACGGTTTTTATAATTCCAGTCCGCGATGCGATCGGGAAGCCCACTCTTTTCGCCATTCGGTCGGGCATAAAAGAGGCGATCGAGCAGAAGGCGGAGCTTGTATTATTGGACATGGATACACCGGGCGGGGAATTGTTCACGACTTTGGAGATCATGAAAGCGCTCGACCGGTTCGACGGAGACACAGCGACTTTTATTAATGAAGAGGCGATCTCTGCGGGAGCGATTATCGCGTCAGTGACGCAGGACATTTACTTCACCCCCCGGGGAACCATGGGAAGCTCAGAAGTGGTGACCGGTGGCGGGCAAGACGTGGACGAATCGATGAAGCGCAAGATCAACGCGTTTCTCACCTCGAAGGTGGACGCGTACGTCAATCAATACCGATATCGGAGCGAAGTGCTTGAGGCGATGATCGACCCGGACACAGAGTTGATCATCGATGAGAAGGTGCTGTCGAAACCCGGGAAGTTGCTCAACTTAAATGCGCGTACAGCGCACGAGACGTATGGGGATCCACCTCAACCGCTTTTGGGCGCGGGCGTTTTCGATGACATCGAGGCCCTGATCGAATCGCGAGCCGATGGGCGGACGGTTGTGCGTCACGATTTCGAAAGCACGTGGTCGCTGGATCTGGCGGCGCATCTGATGACTTGGAGCCCGGTTTTACTAGGGCTGGGGATCCTGCTTTTGCTGGTCGAGTTCAAGACGCCTGGGTTTGGCGTATTTGGCGTGTCGGGAATCGTTCTGATCGCGATTGTCAATTTCGGGCATAATGTTGCGGGGCTTTCTGGATACGAGGGGCTTCTCGTTTTTATAATCGGCGCTTTGCTCGTGTTCATCGAAGTGGTGTTTATGCCGGGAGTTCTCTTTCTCGCGATTCCAGGGATAATCATGATGCTCGGCGGATTGCTTTGGGGGATGGCGGACATTTGGCCGAAGGAGACTCCCGATTACACGATCACGCCCGAGCTTTTCCTGACGCCGCTTTACAATGTGTTCGGCGGAATTCTGATCGCGGCAGTTTTGTTTTTCGCGCTTTTGAGATTCCTGCCGAAGTCCTTTTTCTGGGATCGCCTGATTCTGGTGGATTCGGTTAAGGGGACGAGCCAAGGCGAGGTATTGAACGATTCCTCTCGGCCCGAAGTCGGGACGGAAGGGGTTGCGGTGACGGATTTGTTTCCGACCGGCGAAATTGAAATCGAAGGGCGTCGATATGAAGCTCGCGTAGATGTCGGATCGGTTGCGAAAGGCGCTCGTATCCGCATTCTGAGGGCAGATTCCTTTGGCTATTTTATTGAGGAGGTGAACGTATGACTACTGTGGTAATTTTATTCGTTGTCGGAGTCATCTTAATCGCAGCGGAAGTGTTTCTTCCGGGCGGCATTATCGGCTTGTTCGGCGGGGCTGCGATGCTGGGGGGCATCTATTCGGCGTACGGAGAATTCGGGCCGCAAGGAGCGTTTATCTCGGCGGCGATCGCGGTCTTGCTCGTCATGGTAGCTCTGTTTTTCGAATTTAAGATTCTCCCGAAAACGGCCTTGGGGAAACGTCTATTTAACAAGGAGACGATCAAGGAATCCGCGCAGTATTCAGCCGCTGGCGACGACGCGGTCGGGCAGGTTGGCGAAACCGCCACGGCGCTGGGGCCGACTGGTTTCGTGATGCTAAATGGGGTCAAGCTTGAAGCGGCTTCTAAATCAGGCTTTATTGAGAAGAACGAGCGGGTCAAAGTGATCGGCCGAGACAATTTCAGAATAATCGTAGCTAAAATATAAAGAACCCAAATTCTATGAATACCATCCTGCCAAACATCCTGGCCCTAAATTTAGATATCCAACTAGTACTCGTCATCGGTCTCGCTCTAGTCGGGCTAATTCTCGTTTTCATCATTTTCTCGTTTTTTAGCGTGTGGCTCAGGGCCTGGTTGGCTGGAGCCTACGTCGGATTCACGAGTTTGGTGGCGATGCGATTGAGGAGAGTTCCTTACAGCCTCCTGGTAGACGCTCGCATCACGGCGGTTAAAGCGGGAATCGGTCTCACGGTGGACGAGTTGGAAGCCCACTATTTGGCGGGTGGAAATCTCATCCCGACAGTTCAGGCGATCATCGCCGCAATGAAGGCGGGGATTAGTTTAGATTGGTCCCGAGCGACCGCGATCGACTTGGCGACAAAGGGCTCAGGGAAATCGGTAGAGGAGGCGGTTCGCACGTCGGTGGATCCGAAAGTGATCGATTGCCCGAGTCAAGATGGGCCGAAGCGGTCGATTGATGGCGTGGCGAAAGACGGTATCCAAGTGAAGGCGAAAGCGCGGGTTACCGTGCGGACGAACTTGGAACGCTTCGTTGGCGGAGCGAAAGAAGAGACGATCATCGCCCGAGTGGGTGAAGGGATCGTGACGACGATTGGTTCGGCGGAATCCTACAAGGTGGTGCTGGAGTCGCCGGATTCGATTTCGAAACGCGTATTGGAACGCGGCCTCGATGTGGGCACGGCGTTTGAGATTCTCTCGATCGATATCGCGGATGTTGATGTGGGCCAGAATATCGGCGCCGCGCTTCAAGAAGCTCAAGCTGAAGCGAACAAGAATATGGCGCAGGCTCAGGCCGAAATCCGCCGTGCGGCCGCGGTCGCGACCGAGCAGGAAATGAAGGCGAGAGTCGAAGAGATGCGCGCGAAGGTTGTCGAGGCGGAAGCTCAAGTGCCGCTTGCGATGGCGGAAGCTTTTCGGAGCGGCAATCTCGGAATTATGGATTACTACAAGATGAAGAATATTGAATCGGATACTCGCATGCGCGATTCGATCGCCGATCCTGAGCAGGACGATGAAGGCGATGAAGTAAAGTAGTATAAGCGGGGAACCTCTTTCTGTAATGGATCATTGGATTCTAGACAATCTGGAAAAACTGGTGCCGATCGTGATCGCGCTCCTGTATTTTCTAGGCTCTAGCAAAGCGAAGAAGGCGGAGCAGCAGCGCAAGGAAGCGAGTCCCGAGGCGGATGCGCGGGCGCGTCGGATACAGGAAGAGATTCGCCGCAAGATTCTGGAGCGTCAGCAGCATGGAAAGCCGGTGGCTCGCCGGGAGCCGCCGCCGAACGTGTCGGAGCCGGTTTTCGAGATGCCGCTTCATCCGGTCGAACCGAAATCCGCTCGCGAAGTTGCGGATAGCGAGCGGTATCCAAGTTCTGAGACAATTGCGCCGGAGCCGATTTTCATTGAAGAAAAGGATCCCTACGAGGAGCAGCGCACGCAAATCGAAGAGCAGCTACAAAAGGCTCGGGAGTTGCGTGAACAAGTCGATTCGGGAGTCGAGAAACGAAAAACCGTTTCCGCTGGTGGACGAGGCGGGATGGAAATCGGGACTCTAAGCTTTGACCTAAGAAGCGATCTGAAAAGCGTGGGTTCAATTCGTCGCGCGATCGTGCTCAAAGAAGTTTTGGGCAAGCCGATCGCGTTGAGGTGAGGTCTCCATTGAAGATTCCACGCCGAAGTCTCGGCGTAGCTACGCGAGAAACTCGCGTGGTTTTCAGACGACTTCCACTAAGTTGACGCGTATGCGCTCAGCGGGACGGCGTGAGTTGCGTCATTTCAGCTTAAGTTGATGCGTATGCGCTTAGCGGGATCGGTCCCTACCTTTTTCTAGAGTTGTCTCGCTGTTGCGCGAAGCTATCGTTCGTTCCAATGAAACTTGAATTGCTAGCTATTTGCGATGCGGCGACGGACTATCAGGGAAGACTCAATATTCTCGGAGTCTTCGAGGGGATTGCGGCTCCGAAAACGCCGATCGTGCGCGACCGGTGCAGCGTTGTGACTCGCATGCGCTTCTCGAGCGAGGAAGCGGGGCCACACGAGCTGGTGGTTCAATTTCGGAACAGCAAGGGGGTTCAGCTTATGCCCGAGATGAAAGCGAGCTTCGTCGTCAAAGTGGCGGCGAACCGAGCCTCGGTTGCGGTCAACATGGTGCTGAATATCAACAAGCTGAAAATCGGCGAATTCGGAAATCACGAGATCGCGTTGCTGCTCGATGGCGCGTTTCATTCGAGCATTCCGCTGACAGTCGCCCGCGCCACGAGAAACCGGATACGCGGCACGATGGATAATTGATGCTGGTTGAAGAATCCACGCCGAAGTCTCGGCGTAGCTACGACGCGAATGCGGCGTGGACATATGGTGGAGGAATTTACTCGACCAACCCCTTCAGCTGCGCTTCGAGCGCTTCCGGGGAGCGGGCGGGGAGTTGGCAGACGAAATTCTCGCAGACGTAGGCAGTCGCTTGGCCATCGATGGAGATGGCGCTGCGGATGAATTCGAGGTGTTGCCCTAGAAATTGTTGACTCGCTCCGGCGTCGGCGTGGAGGAGGAGGCGGTTTGGTAGTAACGTGTTGTTGGCGATTTTCGTCATCGAGTCGTCGCCGGGCTTCGAGGCGATAACGATTTGTATCGGTTTTTTGATAACGAAAAGAGCGGCGTCGAGAAGGGCGGGCATCCGAGTAGGTGATTGGCGAATCTCGGGGAGAAAGGCGGACACGGTCTGGAGCGCTTTGTCTGTGTAGTCAGAATTATCGAAGAACTGGCCGAGCCGCGCGAGGTTCTTGGCGCTGATGGAATTGGAGGTGGGGATGGCGCCGTCGAAGCTGCTTTTCGAAGGGTTGAACACGATTTCATCGGTGGCTTGAAATCCGAAGAATCCGCCTTTCTCGGCGTCATAGAAAAGAGCGATTTGCGTTTTCTGGAGCGTGTTGGCCCAGTCGAGCCACTCCGGATTTGCGGTTGCTTCGTAGAGATCGATGAGTCCTTGAATGAGGTAGCCGTAGTCGTCGGAGAATGCTTCGACGGTTGATGGGGCGTCGCGGAAAAGCCGGATGAGCTGGCCAGTCTCGGCGTTGAACAGATTGGACTTGATGAAGCTGGCTGCTTGGGAGGCGGTTTCGGCGTAGCTCGGTTGGTCGAAGACTTGGGCGGCTCGGGCGAAGGCGGAGATGGCCAGGCCGTTCCAGGCGGTGATGATCTTGTCGTCCAGATGCGGTCGCGGCCGAGCAGCGCGGGCTTTGAAGAGACGCGCTTTGATCGTTTCGATCTGTTGTGAGATTTCGGGTTCGGAGCACTCGAATTCGATGGCGAGATCTGCGAACGATCGCTCGATTCGGAGAGTGTTGTAGCTATCGAGCTCTTCGGTATTGAATCCGCCCGTTGGGGCGTTGCCTTCTTCTCGCATCGTGAAATAGGCGGTCGCTAGGGCGATCAAGTCGTCGTCTTTGAGGGCGTCCGCGAGTTCTGCGAGACTCCATACGTAAAAGGCGCCTTCTCGTTTTTCGGCAGCGTCTCGCGATTCGTAGCTCTCGGCGTCTTCTGCGCTGAAGAACCCGCCTTGGTCGTGTCGCAAATCCCGGTGGATGTATTCGAGAGTATCCAGGGCTTGCTGACGATAGTTCGGATCGCGGGCGAGCAGCCAGGCGTCGATATAGGCGTTTACGAGAGTGGCTTGGTCGTAGAGCATTTTCTCGAAGTGGGGCAGCTTCCATTCTCCGTCCACGGTGTAGCGGTGGAAACCTCCGCCGATGTGATCGCGGATGCCGCCTTGGGAAATCCGGTCGAGTATTTGCAGAGCCATGCGCTGGGCATCTTGCTTTTTCGAGGCGTCGAGTTCTTTGACGACGCTCGCTTTTAGTAGAAAGGAGAGGTTGGCGGCGCTGGGGAAGTTGGGTCCGCGGCCGAAGGTGCTGTTGCGCTTGTTGAAGGTGATACCGAAGGCGTCGATCGCGGCTTCGATGACGGAGAGGTTTAGATCGTTGTCGGAACCGGCGCTGGCTTGCTGCGTCAATCCATTCAGGGCTTCCACGATTTGGGAGCTTTGTTCGAGTACCTTTTCCGGTTCGCTGGTCCAGGTTTCCTGGATACGGGCGAGCACGTCCGGAAAGGTGGACCGGCCGATGCCGCGTTTCTCGTCGGGAGGGAAATAGGTTCCGCCATAAAAGGGTTTGCGATCGGGCGTAAGCCAGACGTTGAGCGGCCAGCCGCCTCCGCCGGTGAGCTGCTGGACGAAGTTCATGTAGACGCGATCGACATCGGGGCGCTCTTCCCGGTCAACTTTGATGCAGACGAAATTTGCATTGAGGTAGGCAGCGGTTTCGGGATTCGAGAACGACTCGCGATTCATCACATGGCACCAGTGGCAAGTGGAGTAGCCGATGGAGAGGAGGACGAGTTTGTTTTCCGCTTTCGCCTTATCGAAGGCTTCGTCTCCCCATGCGAACCAGTCGACGGGGTTGTAGGCATGTTGTTGCAGGTAGGGGGACTGCTCGTGGATGAGGCGATTGGGCTTCGCGTCGGGGGAGGGCCTTTCCTCGGCGTTCAGCGAAAACGCGAGCAGCAGCGTGGCAGCGAATCCGGCGAGGCTGATTGGAGTGTGGGGTGGCATCGCTCTAGAGACACCTCCATTGGCCGGGCGTTCAAGCATAATTGAGAGGGGAGTTAATTGGGTCAGTGCATGATGTAGTGCTGTAGGGGCTTTGCTTGCGAAGACCGCGTAGGGAGATTTGTAGTCGCTTCTGTGGTCTTTCACATTTTTCATCCCGGACGGCGCCCGGACGCTACCTATTTGAAGGGAATTTCAGGGTAGTGAACGGGCGCCGCCCCGTTCCAACGATTCGTTGAGCTGACTTATTGATACTCCCTAAAAACCTAGATGACGCCGTAGGCGTGGACGGCTTCGGCGACGCGCAGGAATCCGGCGACATTTGCTCCGAACACGTAGTCTTTCGGACGCTTGTATTTTTGGGAGTAGTGCTGGCAGTCGTCGTGGATGGATGTCATGATTTTTTGGAGTTTCTGGTCGACATCGGAGAAACTCCATTTTTGCAGCGACGCGTTTTGCTGCATCTCGAGCGCGGAAACGGCGACGCCTCCCGCGTTGGCGGCCTTGCCCGGAGCGAAAAACAGTTCCTTGCTCTGAATGAGTTCGATCGCGCTGGGTGTGGTGGGCATGTTCGCGCCTTCGACGATCGCTACGCAGCCGTTGCCGATTAGAGTTTTGACGTCTTTCTTGTCCAATTCGTTTTGGGTGGCGCAGGGGAAGGCCAGATCGCACTTGAATTGCCAGACGTTTTCGTCGGGGTAGAATTTCGAACCTGTCACGTGCTTCTCGTATTCGCTGATTCGGGCGCGATCGATTTCCTTGAGCGAGCGCACGACTTCGAGATCGATTCCGAACGGATCGTGAATCGCGCCGTCCGAATCGGACATGGCGACGACTTTAGCGCCGAGTTCGGTGAGCTTTTTCGCGCAGTAGATCGCTACATTGCCGGAACCGGAAACGACAGCGGTCTTCCCCTCGAGCGATTGGTCTTCGGTCGCGAGCATGGCATTGGCGAAATAGACAGTGCCAAAGCCGGTCGCTTCTATTCTGGCTAGCGAGCCGCCGAGGTTCGCGTTTTTACCGGTAAACACGCCGCTTTCGAATCGCTTTGTCAATCGCTTGTATTGACCGAACAGATACCCGATCTCTCTGGGACCGACTCCGATGTCGCCTGCGGGCACGTCTTTATCCTCACCCAGGAAGTGGTGCAGTTCGATCATGAACGCCTGGCAGAAACGCATGATCTCCGCGTCCGATTTCCCCTTCGGATCGAAGTTCGCGCCCCCTTTCCCTCCGCCGATGGGTAGGCCGGTGAGGCTGTTCTTGAAAATCTGCTCGAAAGCGAGGAATTTTACGACGTCCAGATTCACGCTCGGATGGAAGCGCAGTCCTCCTTTGTATGGGCCGAGAGTGCTGTTGAAGCCGATTCGGTAGCCGCGATTTACATGGATCTTTCCGGCATCGTCGGTCCAGCAAATGCGGAACATGACTTGCCGCTCAGGCTCGATAATTCGTTCCAGAATCGAGCAGACTTCAATGTCCGGAGTTTCCTCGATGATCGGATCCAAGCAGTCAAGCACTTCATTGACTGCCTGCAGAAATAGAGGCTGAGAAACGTTTCGGTTTTCGGTTTCGCTTAAGACGCGCTTGATATAGGGATTCATTGAGAAACGATCGGGTTGGTAGAGTTTTGATGGTGCGGGATTTTGCGACCGTGGCAAAGAAAATGGCACGGGCTTGTGTGGGAGCGGTTTTCCGCTGAAGCTTTGAGTTACTTGGTGGCGGCCGACCTCACGCCTTCGCAAAGCTGCGGCGGCGCAAGCCGGGCGGCCATTGCCGTCAGCCAATCGGGAACGACGCAGTCGTCCCGCTACAAAATGTGGTCCCGCGTGCGGGAAGGTCGGCCGCTACCTTTTAGAGTCTCTGAACTACATATTGGTGGTGGAATTGCCGGGTTTCGGGGGCGAATCCCGTCAGGGAATGCCGAAAAATCTGCCTATCAATGGATTGCGGCTTGCTAGAATGGAAGAAATCGAAAGTCTGTAGGACCGGTTTGAGCACGAATTATTGCCAGCCAATTCATGAGAGGCTCCCTTCAATACTATGACAGTTCAGCTGGTTCGGTATTTCATCGAGCGAGTAAACGAGAGCTTTTGCTCTTTCTGTTGTCTGGTTTTCTGTTTTTGCTGGGCTGCTACCGGATGTCGGTCGCGGGTACGCCGGAGGTTTCGGAGAACATTTCGGATTTCATGCTGGGCGCGGGGATCGCTTGTTTCGGGTTCGTCCTGAGCTGGTATAACGGGAAGCGCTGGGCGGGGCTGATGCTGGCCGTAGCGGTTGTCGCCCGATTGGTGCTACTGCCGATTCCGGCTTCGGAGGATTTGTTGCGGCGCATGTGGGAGGGCGAGGTTTTGGATGCGGATTACAATCCCTACTTGCTCACGCCAAACGCGGAAGAGCTAGCGCCGCTTCAAGACGCGAATTGGGAACGCATTAGCCGAAAGGATCAGACATCTCTCCAGACGCCCATGAGTCTCGCGGCGTTTCGGCTGTTCAGCGCGATGGGCTTTAACGCGTGGGCGCTAAAAGCGATTTTCGTAGTATTCGACTTATGGATATGCGTTATGCTAACCTTACGCTATGGCCCGAAGAAAGGGGCGCTTTACGCGTGGAATCCATTGGTGGTCTATTCCATTGCGGGCGGCGGACATATGGAGAGCATGATGCTGCTTCCGGCGCTGGGGGGCTTTCTGATCTGGGACGCCTGGGTGGATCGGAAAGGCGGGGCCGTCGTGATCAACGCCAATGGCGGGCTCAGCGGCGGACTGGGGCAAATGGTAAGCTTCGCGGCTTTGCTGATCGGCTTGGCGGCGGCGCTGAATCTCGTTTTTCTGCCGATCGTCGTGTGGATGTCGTGGCACATCTTGAGTAAATCTGGGTTCAAGTCCGGGATGGCTATCCTGTTGGTGGGATTGATTCCCCTGCTCGCGTTTAGCGGGTGGGGAGCGATTAGCTTGAAGGTTGATTGGAGCAGCGTTCTGCCGTTTCGGCCTGGCACGAACGATTATTCCCTGTCGCTGCTACCAGCGACTATTGAGAAGCTGGGATTCTCGGTGGGGGCTGACTATTTTTATTGGGCTGTTTTGCTTGTATCCATCATTTTGATGTTTCGAAACGAGACGATGGAGCGTTTTTCGAACCTGTATATTGGAACGTACTTGGTGCTCGGGGTCGCTGTGTTTCCTTGGCATTTCTTGTGGCTTGCGCCGTTCGCTTTGGGAGTGAAGCATGTCGGTTTTCGCCTAGTTTCGATGACGGCCTTTCTCTACTTTCTAGCGTATCAAGCGACCGAAGGAGACGTCGGACTCGAGTCGTGGCAAAGCGCTGTGTTGTGGGTGCCGTTTTTGATCGGCGTTATTTCGTACGCGTTGACGGGCCGGTCGAGGGAAGACGGTTTGTATGTCCGTTCCTATTAAGGCGATCCTGATGTTCAAGGCGCCAGTCGAGGGGATGGTGATGACTCGGTTGGCGAAGAGCGTCGGGTCCAGAAAAGCTCTGGCGCTTTATAGGTGGCTGGGGGCGTGGCAATTGTCGGTGGTGCCGGATGGATGGGACCTGGAGACGCGGTTTTCGCCGGACGATGCGGAGAGCGAAATGCGGAAGTGGCTGGGGGAGCGACCCGCGTTGATTGCCCAAGGCGGAGGGGACTTGGGAGATCGCATGGGCCGTGCTGCGCGGGAATCGTTTGAGGATAGTGAACGTCGGAAGCTAATTTTTCTGGGAGCGGATTGCCCGTCGATCGACGAGACTTTGCTCGTAGATGCGGCGGCCCGGTTGGATGATGCGGATTTCGTTTTGGGTCCGTCGAAGGATGGTGGATACTATCTGATAGGAATGAAGGGATTTGCGAAAGAGATTTTCGAGGGAGTAGCCTGGAGCAGCGATGAAGTTTTAAAAACCACCATAAACTGGATACAAGCGTTGGGGATGACGTATCAGCTATTGCCTGAGAAAGAGGATATCGACGAATTGGATTCGCTGCATTCGCAAAAAGAATTTATTGATCGTGCGGTTTGGGAGTTGCTTGGCTTGGAGGAGAAGGGGTGGCAACCGAATTAATTTGGCCCGCAGATTATCCAGATGGACGCAGATGGAGAATTTGATTTTTGCCCACGGATCGCACGGATTTCCACGGATAGATATTCGCCCACGAAGTTCACGGAGAGCACGAAGAAGGATTTGTTAGCCACAAAAAGGCACAGAAGGCGCAAAGAGGAATTCGATAAAAACACTCTTTCATACCTCGAACCACTAGCGTCCAGTTAAAGGTTCTTGAATATCAACTGGTTAGAAGCATCAATGTTTAAGTCTCTTGTATGTGATTTCATAAGTAGCTGATGAATAGGGTCTTTCGAGAATATATTAACGCTGATAACTTGCAATATTCGGCTCATGCTTTGCTCGATACGGAGGGTCTTGTTGAGAACGGCTACGGTCAGGTAGACGCAGATTGCGATCCAGATTTGGGTTTTCACAGCGTTCTCGCTCAAGCCGTAGAAGGCTTTCACACGAAGGTTCTGCTTGATCCACTTGAAAAAGAGCTCGATCTGCCAGCGAGCTTTGTAGATCTTTGCCACTACCGAGGCATCGATCTCGAAGTTGTTGGTGATGAAAACAAGGAGCTTTCCTTTTTCGGTATCCCAAAAACCTATTCTGCGCATGTCGCCAGAGTAGAGCCCTTTGGTTTTCGGACCGTTGAGACGAATCGTCTGATCCGATCGCAAGCCGACGGACTTGTCGACTGGGCGGGATTCCCTGACGTAGAAGCGCATGTTGGCTTTCGCCCTTGTGACGAAAAAGGCCAAAGCTGCGTGGATTCGGGCCAACCGAGTGAAATCGACGTATCCACGATCCATTACATAGAAAGCGCCCGCTTCGAAGACTATCCAATCCAGGGCGTTGACGTCGTGGACCTTTCCCTCGGTGATCGCCACGAATGCAGGGATAGATCCGTTCAAGTCGAGCATAGCGTGGAGCTTGATCGCGGACTTCCTCTTTCGAAAGCGAGCCCACGGGAAGAGATTCATGCACAGGTCTATCGTGGAAGCGTCGATAGCGTAGACGATCTCGTCGATCTCCAAGATGTATCGGTCCGTGGAATACAGCTTGCGAGCCTTTCGAATGAGGATCTGAGCGAGCTCGAAGTAGACCCGCCAGTCTCGATGCTCGTTGGCGTAGGCGAGAATGGTTCGAGTGACCATCCCGCGGATGCCCATCGCATAGAGCAAATTGGCCTGGGAACGAAGGCACGCTTCGATGTCGCGCAGGCTTTCGCGGAAGGTGAGCTGGGCGAAGGCCATGCAAAGAAACTGATCCCTTGCGGAAAAGCTCTTGCTCTTTCTGGGCATGGGATAGTTGGATACGCATCGCTGGAATTGCTTTCTGTCGATGACATCGCAGATTTGGGTGAATGCTACACGGCCTTCGTTCATAACGAGAACGAGACTCAAAAAGAGCATTTACTGAAATCAAATTCAAATGCGTGACATGCATTTTTCTTTCCAAATCATAGAATAATAAGAACTTAGAAAACTCAATTAACCTCTTAACTGGACACTAGTGACCTCGAACCTTTTTTCCGCGGCTTGTCACGGCGTATCCCGCTTGCGAGTGAA
>JAJFLS010000115.1 GCA_021772595.1 Opitutales bacterium | reverse complement strand
GATATGCGAGGACCTTGTTCGCCGCCAAATTAGAGTCGTCTTGGCAGATCCAGAACTGGAAATCGAGGATCTCGAATGGCTTAGAAAGGCAGGAGCAGTCGCATTTCGTATTTCAGGTACGGATAGTATGGCCCCCGCGATTTGCAAGGTCGAGAAGGCGAACTACATATTCGCTACCCATGATCAGGATTCACAGAATTTGAAGATTCTAGTCAGAGCCTACCAGAGAAATAAGGAAATCTTCGGCACTTCAGCCGCGGCAGAAAAAGAGAAGCAGGCAGCAGCTATCAATACCCGTTGCTTTGTCCACTTTTCGGAGCTAAGCTATAAGCATCTGAAATTTGGTAGCCAGTTTTCGGATCTCGACGATTATTTCAATCTCCAGATATTCAGTGTATATGAGCACTCGGCCCGACTTCTCACTCGCTCATTATACAAGAAGTACGCAAAAGAAATCCTGGAGAGACGTCGCTTGCGTATCATTCTGTTCGGTACAGGCAAGACAGGCCAAGCCCTGTTGGAGCAACTAGTAAGAATGTCGTTTTTCAGGCGAGGCAGAAAAGCCTCGATTACCGCTATCGATGATAGCGCGTCAGGTTGGAAAGACCTGGAGGCTCGATTCCCAGTATTCACGCTTCAAGCAGATTTCTACAATGCGAAAAATCTGGAGCGAATCCGAGTATTGAAAGAGCAAATCGGTTTCCCTGAAATCGAGTTCAAGGAAATGCCTTGCGACAGCGCGTCAATCCTAACGGGTCAAGCAATAGCCCAGGAAGATGAGGAGGAGGATTTAGCCATCGCTATTCTCTCCTCGGTTGACGCAACGAAAAACTTGACGATCGCCGACGCTTTGCTTCAGCAGAAGAGAGTGGCAATCAGGGAAATCTTCGTTCGCTCTGACGAGACGCATCCAGAGATTCGAAGTTACGTTCGCTCTGAACTGGATAGAAAGAACCTGAGCGGTTTTCCTACGCTAGACGAAATTTGCAGATTGAGCGCGCTGGAAGAAGGATCGATCGAAATATTGGCTAGGACAATACACGAGGAATATTTGAAAGAGATTAGTGCACAGTCCGAATCGCAGCCTTCCCTCGAGCAATGGTCGATGCTTGACGAAACCTTCAAGGAATCGAATCGAAGAGCCGCTTCCCATATCGAGATCAAGTGCAACCTTCTTGGATTGACGTATTTGAATCTTGAAGACATGGAAACTTTGAAAAAAGCGTCCTTGGAATTCAAGGACCGAATAGGCGGCGAAGCAGTTGATTCCTACTTGGAGATTCTTGCTGAGTGCGAGCATAGTCGTTGGTGCACTGAGAAACTACTTGATGGCTGGGCCCCTGGGGCAGTCAGAAATGACGCTCGAAAAGAGCATCCCAACCTCGTTCCGTGGGAAATGACGAGTCCCGAGCTCGTAGAAGCATTTACAGAATTCGAGCCGCTGAATGAATCGGACAAACAGAAAGATAGAAACAACGTCGAAAAGATTCCAAAATTGCTAGACGAGTTGGTTGCTCGATCAGGCAAATAAAATCGTCCCCAGGACTCGAGCAAGGTCTATTCGACTTGATAAGAATGGCCCTGAATTATTGAGCTTCTTCCTCTTCAACCGCTTTCACGATAAACTGAATAGCTGCCCACTCGCGTTTTTTCTGGCCCGATATATACTTTAGCTCGTAGGTCCCAGGCTCCTTGGGAGCTGTGAAACGGAGAGCGTTTCCCTTCGAAGCGTATTGGTAAGACAAGTATTTACCGTTAATATCTGTCGGATTGAAGATTCCTATGTAGTCGCTTTTATAGCCCGGGCCAGTCCATTTGACGACAAATTCTTTGCCAACTTCCACATCCTCAACTTTAGCGATCTCGACATTCGCAGCCTTTACCTCGATAGGAGCGGAATCCCTTATTGCGTAGGAGCCACCAGAAATATAGCGTACTTCGTAGGTTCCGGCATCGTCTGGCATACGTAAAACAAGTTTCTGGCCTTTTTTTGCGTATTTATAACTCACATATTTTTTGCCTTCACTCTCCGGTTCCGCGATCGTCACATAGTCGCCCTTTACCGCTGGTCCAGTCCAATCCACTACAACGTCCGCCCCTACAATCGCTGACTCTGGCACCTCGATACTGGCCTCAGGCTTCAGCGCCTCGAAGTCGCGACGAGCCCACGCTGTTTTGCTCTGCGCGGATATATAGCGAATCTCGTAGCTTCCCTCAACCGTTGGAACGCGGATACGCGTCGGACTGCCCTTGGACGTGTAGGCATAGAAGACATATTTGGAATCAACGGCTCCCTTTTCAGCTATGGCGAGATAGTCCCCCTTGTGATTAGGCGCGCTCCATGTCACATCAATCTCTGTCCCCGCGAGCGACGAATCAACCGCATCTAGTGTAACTTCGGGAGCGCTTACCTTTAAGGCCTGGCGAGCAACAACCGTTTTACTCGTTCCATCAAAATAGCGCACCTCATACAAGCCTTCCTTGTCGGGTACCTCCAGACTGACTTTCTCCCTACCCTCAACATTCGCCTTTTTCAGATAGCTCGAATCTTGAGAATCGGATTTTCCAACAACCAAATAATCCTTCTCGGCTGGTGTCCCGGTAACCTCAACCTCAATTGATTCCGCTCCGATTGCGCGTTCAGGTAGCGCAATCCTGATATTTCCGTCACCGGTTGCCGTATCCACTACTACATTATCTTCTGATCCCGATTGAAGCCATAGCCACAAGCCGCCTAGCAAAATGAGGAGGATGAAACCGGCGCCAGCAAAAAGAGGCATGCCCAGTTTAGACGGCTCTTTCGGCTTCGCAGGTTCTGCTTTCAAGGGAACAGGAGCGGCTATAGTTCGAGTATCGTTTTCTGGGGTGGATTTGTTGAGAATCGATTTAACCGTAGCAGAAAGCTTGGCCAGATGAGCATCCATTTCTGGGGTCTTAGCGTCGAGCCAATGTGTAGCGCTCAGAAAGTATTCCATATCCGCGCTCGGCTCAACGCCATCTATTCGAAAAGGAACCACTACCACATTCTTTTGAATCGCCCGCTCCACCTCACGCATGACTTGCTTCGATTCATTCGAGTTAGTAGAGAAAACAATCACCATGGCCCGGCTCTCTTCTATGCCCTTTATAATCGAGGCGCCCCACGAGTCGCCAGGACGAATATCTCGCGGCGCGATCCAACAACGAATTCCCTCGTCCTCAAGAGCTGCGCAAACCGCATCAGCTATATTTTTGTCGATTGAAGAGTGAGAAATAAAAACATCGTGGCTCATCTTGGGGAATAGGGGGCGTTTGCTAATTGCAGCGAATCAAGACGCATCCGCGAAAGGGCGAATGCAGCAAAATATTGGGGTATTCCACTGAGTTTGGCAACTCAAACCCGAGTTCCGGATCTAGTCACCGCGCGCGGCGCTGGATCGATACTGATGGAATCTATTAATTAGCCTCCCCTATATTATACGCCTTCGCTATGGGCTGGCCTGTACGTTCATTTCAGAACCGTCCTCTTTTTTCCCTTTCTCGGTTCCGTGCAGCAATCCTCGGATGTAACCGAAGGCGAACAAGCGGCCCAGGATTGTATAGCCTGGATCGCCGTCATCTTCGCCTTCCAACCGCGGCACATGATCGGGTCGAATCGGACCGTTAAACCCAATCGCTTTCAAAGCGCGAATCGACTCCGCCATGTCGGTAGGGCCGTTGTCGTGAAAGGTCTCGGCGAATGATTCGGCAGTCCCTCGAATATCGCGAAAGTGAACATACTTGATTCGCTCGCCCAAGCGCCGAATGGCATCGGGAATATCCGCGCCCATCGTCGCAAAGCTTCCCTGACAAAAACAGATTGCATTGCGCGGACTGGGCGCCATCGCAATCAGCCGCTCGAAATTCGCCACGCTGTTAAAGATGCGCGCTTTGCCGAGAAACTCGCCGAGCGGCGGGTCGTCAGGATGCATCGCCAATGTCACTCCAGCGGTTTCCGCAACAGGCAGAACCTCCTTTAAAAAAGACCCCAAGTTTTCCCAAAGCGAATCGGCATCGATACATGGGTCGGCGATATCTTCCGAAGCAATCTCGTCGTCTGAATGATGCAGCTTCACCGCCAAATCCGCATCCGCCAAATTGAAAGCGGTGACTCGGGCTCCGCCGCGTTCCGGCGAATCGAGCTTCGTCCGCACCCAATCGGTCCCCGCCATAAAGTTGTAACAGAGAATCGGAACATCCGCTTGACCCATGTGTTGGATCAGCTGTTTTATCGCCACCAGCTCTCTTCCGTTGCGATCGATCCCGAGTTTGATTTTTTCGATGGGGAGAAATCCTTCGATAGCGACCAGCTTCAATCCCTCTTTTTCGATGAGTCGTTTCACCGCGAGCAAGTCGTCGTACTCCGGCCCAGGGTAACGGGTCACGACTCCCTCGACTCCGCATTGCGCTGCAAGTCGAAGGTTTTTTTCTGAAAGGGGTGAGAGGACGGTCGAAATCTGCACAGCTTCCTCCTTTTCAACCGAAGTGCCCAAAACAGCCAGAATATTTTTCCCAAAACGACGCGACCCTACCGAACTTTTTGCGTCGTCGTCCAAGTAAATTCCTGTCAGTCAATGTTCCATCCACACCACTATGCCCTCCGTCCCAAACAAGATCACTCTCAATGAAATTCGCGAGTCCCTTTACGCTGCTGTCGTTTCCGACGCTCTCGATGCCGCAGGCCTGCGCGCCCAGTCGTGCGCTACCCCGCTTCGGAACCTTACCGGCGGAGCCGACGTACTCGTCGGCCGCGCCAAGACTACTCTCTGGGAAGATCTAGATGGCGAGGACTCCGAACCCTACAAACTTGAACTCGAGGCCGTCGATTCCTGCCAGCCCGACGACATATTCATCGCAGCCGCCCACGGCTCCAATCGCTCAGGCATCTGGGGCGAGCTCCTCACCACCGCTTCACGTAATAGGGGTTGCGTCGGCGCCATTGTCGACGGTTCCGTCCGCGACACCGCCGCCATGAGAGAAATGAAATTTCCCGTCTTCGCCCGTGGCGCCAACGTTTGCGACAGCCTCCACCGACAACGCGTCGCCGCCATCGACATTCCCGTCGAGATCGGAGGTCTCGTCTTCAACCCAGGCGACCTCGTCATTGCCGACGGAGACGGTATCGTCGTTGTCCCCCAGGGAGTCGAAACCGAGGTCATTCGCGCTGCCTGGGAAAAGGTCCATGCCGAGAATATCACCCGCGACTCTATCCGCGAAGGCATGTCCGCAACCGACGCCTACGAAAAATACGGCATCCTTTGATGAGTTCGCCGCCGCCCGCTCTCGATCCGAATTTTTGCTGCTCCCGCCAGGATGCGCTGCGCGGCCTTCTCGAAGAACGCAAACTCGATGCGGCGTTCATTACCAATCGTCACTACATCCACGCCCTCACCGGCTACTGGCACGAACAAACTCTCACCCTCGCTGCCGTCCTCGTTGCACCTAACGGAAAGACCATCCTCGTTGCA
>JAJFLS010000114.1 GCA_021772595.1 Opitutales bacterium | reverse complement strand
AGAGTCGTCTCGATCGAAGTCTAGTTACTGGAGCTTCAACCTCTTGAAGTTTCGTCCGCTGATGGCGCTGGTTCGTTTGCCGTACTTTCCGTTGATCGCCCAGTCGATTTCCATCATCACATTTCTTTTCGTGGTTTCGGCGGGACTTTGGGGAAATCAGAAAGTGAATATCGGTCCGGTCATCACGTGGACCTGGTGGTGGATTTTGTTGATCTTCCTTATCCTCGGCGCGGGGAAAGCGTTCTGCACGATTTGTCCGTGGGAAGGTATTTCATCTTTGGTGACATCGCTGTCTTTGAAATCGAGAATCAAGAAGCTGGGCTTCGAATATCCCTGGCCGAAGTGGGCGCGGAATATTTTCCCGGCGATCATTTTTTTCGTTCTACTTACTTGGTTCGAACTCGGATGGGAAGCGACGAAGTCGCCGATGATGACGTCGGTGCTAGCGATGGTTATGCTAAGCATGGCGGTTTTGGCTGCCATCTTTTTCGAGAAGCGGGCGTTTTGCCGCTATGGTTGCTTGGTTGGCCGGATAAGCGGCTTGTATTCGATGTTCAGCCCGGTTGAGCTGCGCGCCCAGTCGGCGGATGTCTGCGGGAGCTGCAAGACGAAAGAGTGCGTTAAGGGAAGCGCGACGACGACAGGTTGTCCGACAAACTTGTTTCCGAGCAAGTTGCAGGAGAACACGTACTGCACGCTGTGCACTGAGTGTATCCGCTCGTGCCCGCATGGGAATCTGGGCATCAACTTAAGGCCACTCGGGACGGATCTTTTTCGCAAGACGAAATTCAAATGGGACGAGGCTTATTTGGCGATCATTCTATTGGCACTGACCAGCTTTCATGGCGTTACGATGACGCCGCAGTGGATAGAGCTGAATGGGCGCCTGAGAGTCGCGACCGGAATTGGGGAGCTTGCATCCTTCACGCTGCTGATGGCTGTGATGGTTGTGGTTCCGATTCTGATTTTCTGGATCGGCGCGAAGGCGGCGCGGGCGCTTGCCAATGTCGATTCGGTTTCAACGGGAGAGGTTTTCAAGGCGTTTGCGTATTCGCTGATTCCGATCGCGCTGTTTTATCACCTCGCGCACAACTGCATGCATTTCTTTATGGAAGCCCAGCATTTGGTTCCGCTGCTGAGCGATCCGTTTGGATACGGCTGGGATTTATTCGGAACGGCGAACCAGACGTATGGGCCATTGTTTTCGCTGAAGACCATCTGGTATCTGCAGATCTTGTTTATCGTGATCGGTCATGTCTGGGGTGTGGTGATGGCAGATCGATTTGCGAAGCGGCTTTTTGCGGATCGGAAGCGAATCGCGAAGAGTTTGATTCCGCTAATCTTCACGATGATCTTGTATTCAAGTTTCAGTGTCTGGCTCGTCATGCAGCCGATGGAGATGCGCTCGGGGATGTAGCGATGGCAAAGAAGTTTTCGAGAAGAAATCTGTTTCGCTTGAGATGGGGCGACCTGTCCGATCTGGCGGGCGAGACGCTGCGAAGACCTGCTGAGGAAAGCGAAACGGAGGAGGAGGAGGATTTCATCCGCCCGCCTGGAGCATCTTCCGATGACGCGCTTTTCCTAAGCGCTTGCGATCGGTGTCAACTGTGCTCGGAAGCCTGTCCCTACGATGTGATAAAGCATTCGGGCGTTGTGGACGGTGAGATGGAAGGGGCTCCTTATATGGAGCCAGAGGTTGATCCCTGCCGTTGGTGTTCGGATATGCCTTGTATTAAAGCGTGTCCGAGCGGAGCGCTGTCTTTTCAGGAAGATGGATCGGTCGCCCCAATCGCGAAGGTGAAGCTGAATATGAATACGTGCCTGACACAGGACGGAATTCTATGCGACACCTGCTCGTATCGCTGTCCGCAAAGCGTGCGGGCGATTAAGATGGTCGGTCGGAGTCCTCAGCTAGATGTCGATAAATGCGTGGGCTGCGGGCTATGCGCGTTCTATTGCGACTCGGAACCGTCGTCGCTCACGATCGAGCAATTGGGTTTAGGCTGAATGGGCGTAATCGTAGGGGCGTCACTTGCGGCGACCGTGTTGGTTGAGTCTCGGCATACGCGGTACGGCGCAAGCGCCGACCCTACGATTCGTGAGAGAGATAATTCTACAGTCTCTAGTTATTCGTGATCTAGCTGGCCTTCCAGATAATCGATCACTTGTTTCGCTTGGTAGCTTGGTGCGGATTCGTTTGCAAGATTGTGGATGAATTCGAAATTTTCGCCTGCTGTAATAATAGGACTTTCTTTCGTTTCGTTTCGCGTTTGTCCCAGTCCGATCGTCGCAAGCAGCCCATTGCAGAGGCACATCTTTCCGGCTGTATCGCATTTGCGTCCTCCTTTTGACTCGAATTGCTCTTCGGGTTCTCCAGGGCAGCGGAAGCCAATGTCCGCTTCTCCACGAGCGAAGGCTTGTCGGAGGTAACCCAGATCGCAGACGCGTTCCCGTTTTTGGTGTGTCTCCTTGTCGGCGATGGTCTCTTGGATTCGAGCAACCTTGAAAGGGTAACCAGTCGGAGAGGCTTGAAAATCGGTCTCTACTTTCAGCTCTCCGCTCAAGGCTTGTCGCACCACTTCGGTTTTCCATCGAGGTTCGATGCCCGACTCTTCGCAGAAAGCGAAAATGCTGCCGACTTGAATCCCAGTCGCTCCGAGCTCCAGGGCTTCTTTCAATTTCGTAGAGGAGGCTTGGGAGC
>JAJFLS010000113.1 GCA_021772595.1 Opitutales bacterium | reverse complement strand
ACAGGCGAATTTGGCCGAAACCCCTTTGCCCAAAACATCGGACGCGACCACAATCCCCAGGGCTTCAGCGCTTGGCTCTCAGGCGGAGGCGTCAAAGGAGGACACGTTTACGGAGCCACCGATGAATTCGGCTATCGAGCTGTCGAGGAAATCTCCAACATCTATGAACTCTGGGCAACCGTCCTGCACCTCCTTGGCATCGACCACGACAAACTGACCTACCGCTACAGCGGTCGAGATCTTCGTCTAACCGACGTACACGGAAAAGTCTGGAAGGACATCATCGCATAAGAGCCACCCATTCCCGACTTAGTCGAAAACAGGTTTATCAATTCGTGCCTATCCCACGTGAAAACCCACTATCTACCCGTTCTCGTCTTCTCGATTCTCTCCCTCTCTCTATCTCTCCTTCTCTCCGTCTCTCTCCACGCTGCCCAGCGCCCCAATATCGTTTTCACCGTTGCTATGTTTCGACAATGTCGCCTTATTTTCTAGGACCATGAAAACACCAAATACCCCTATTCCCCGGCGTCGGTTTTTGACAACTGCGGCAACCGCTACGGCGGCGACTGCCTTCGGCATTATCGGGTGCAAGAAAACCATGACTGCACCGAAACGCAGTTCCGGGATTTTCATCGGCGAAGGCGCTTTCAAATACGAAGTCATCCACGATTGGGTGACTTTGCCGGACAAGTATTCATGGCAGATCACGCACAACGTGGCGGTCGATAAGGATGGTTTTCTTTACGTGATTCACGAAGGGAACGAAGCGTTGCCGGATCACCCGGCGATTTTTGTCTTCGATCCTGCGGGGCAATTCGTGAAAGCCTTTGGAAGTCAGTTTCAAGGGGGCGGCCATGGTTTGGAAGTGCGGGCCGAAGGGAATGAACAATTTCTCTACGTGACTGGTTACCAGAAATTGAAAACCTTCGCCAAACTCACACTCGATGGGGAGGAGGTCTGGTCGCAAAAAGCGCCGATGGACTCGGGCGTCTACGCGGTGGATGAAAACACCAAAACAAATTTCAGCGATCGCGCGGAATTCTGGGGACGTGACCATTTCTTGCCGACTAATTTCGCCTTTCTTCCCGACGGCAGCTTTTTCTTGGCGGATGGCTACGGCGCGTTCACGATTCATCGTTTCGACAATGACGCGAACTACGTGTCATCGTTTGGTGGCGAAGGCACGGAGGACGGGAAATTCAAGACGCCGCATGGCCTGTGGATCGATACTCGGGGCGGGGAATCGCAAATCGTCGTAGCGGACCGGGCGAACAAACGGCTTCAATGGTTCACCCTCGAAGGCGAACATCGCAAGACGCTTGATGGCTTTATATTGCCGGCCAACATTGATCAATTCGAAGACACGCTTCTAGTGCCCGATTTGAGCGCCCGGATCACCATGCTGGACAAGGACAACAACCTGATCCATCTGGGCGAGGATCCGGAATGGCGGAAAGAGGTGACTAAAGACAAAAACGCAATGCGCCGTGGGCCGAGGAGAAACTGGGTGTCCGGGAAATTCGTTCATCCGCACGACGGGTGTTTCGCAAGCAATGGAGACATCTACGTCGCCGAATGGGTGGCGACGGGCAGAATATCGAAACTGCTGCGTGTCACCTGATTATGCCAGGCGCCCAGATAGGTTTTGGGATAAACTCTAGTTTCTAGAATTTAAAGAGGAAGCAATTGTTAGGAAGATTCTCGACGTAAACAAATGTGCTTAAAGCCTCTCATTCTTATATTGTTTAGTCTCCCGGTTGCGTTAGCTGCGGAGGAGCGCGAGGGCTGGACGACTTCGCGAGTCCTGGGGTCGCCGGAACCACCGCCGCCTTACGTGGCGGAGGCCGTTTGGCCGCACATCACATTCAATCAAGGCCTGGATATTACTTTGCTCGAATCCGCAGAGTCGATCTTCGTGACCGAACGTTTCGGTAAGATTTGGAAGCTCCCGTCCGATCTGGAAAGCAAGCCCGATGCGGCGCGATTGATCGTCGATATGAATGATCATATTCCGAATCTGCTCCGCATCGTTGGGCTCGACTTCCATCCGAGTTTTTCCAAGAACCGGAAATTCTATTTGTACTACGCTCTGAATACGCGACGCGGCGGCTTTGATCTGGAGCTGAGCGAATATGAAATGGACTCCGACTGGCGAGTCGTTCAAGGCAGCCGAGAGACGCTTTTGCGTTTTCCAGCTGAAGGACACTCTGGTGGAGACATTCAGTTCGGTCCCGATAGTTTGTTGTATGTGCCGATTGGAGACTTGATGCCACCGTCTCCGCCCGATCCGAATCGATCCGGTCAGGATCTAAGCCAAATCGCATCCAAGATCCTGAGGATCGATGTCAATGGCAAGGATCCCGGACTCCCTTATCGCATCCCAAAGGACAATCCGTTCGTAGGCCTGGAAGGCGCGCGGCCAGAGATCTGGGCCTACGGATTTCGCAATCCATGGAAGCTGTCTTTCCATCCACGGACGGGTGAGCTGTGGGTGGGCGATGTCGGTTGGGAATTATGGGAAATGGTCCACCGTGTAGAAAGGGGAGGCAACTACGGCTGGTCGGTGATGGAGGGACCCATGCCGATTAATACGAACCAGGAAACGGGTCCTTCTCCCATCACGCCTCCGGTGGCCGCTTATGATCATTTTAAAGGGGCATCGATAACCGGAGGATATTTTGTAACCAGCAATCGACTACTCGGTTTAAAAGACTCCTATATCTACGGGGATTACGTCACCGGCAAGGTGTGGGCCTTGAATTGGGACGGCCAAAAGGTCACGGCCAATTGGGAGATTGCGGATACGCGGCAGGAAATCGTGACTTTTGGACAAGATTCTACGGGTGATATTCTCTTTTTGGAACTCGCGCGAGACGTTTCATTGCAACGTCTCGCGAAGAATCCACAGGACGATCAATCGGGTCGCTTTCCGTCGCAGCTTAGCGAAACGGGCATTTTTAGCGATGTATCTAGCCAGTCGCCCAATCCCGGCGTTTATGGCTTCGAGATCAATGCCCCCATTTGGCAGGATAACTATGAGTCCGAATACTGGGTGGCGATGCCCAATAAGTCCGGACTCGAAACCAACGTCGAAACTCGCCGCGGTTCGCCTGTCATAAACTACCTTAAGCCGAGCGATATGGTTTTGGCGAAGACTATACATAAGGACGGCTATCGCGTCGAAACGCAGATACTCCATTTCGATGGATACTGGAAAGGCTACAGCTACCAGTGGAACGAAGAACAGACCGACGCTAGCTTGGTCCGTAAAGAAGGGCTGGATACGACGATTCAGGGCGAGCCTTACCGTTTCCCCAGTCGCGACGAATGCATTCGCTGTCACGGAAGTAATTTCAACCGTCCGCTCGCTCTTTTTCCTGGCCAGATGAATCGTGACGGCCAGCTCCAGCGATTCAAAGACCTGGGTATCGTCGATGAGACCTTTGTAGATATGGCGAAGGCCCAGCCAATCGTTGATCCGCACGAATCGAACGCTCCGATCGAATTGCGCGCCCGATCCTGGATACACACGAATTGTGCCCACTGTCACAAAGTTTCAGGAGGATCAGGGCTCACCGCTCAAATGAACGCCGCCGTTCCAACTCACCGTCTTGAGCTAATAGACCACCTGCCGAAACGGGGCTACTTTGGCCTGGAAGGAGCGCCTCAAATCGAACCCGGAAATCCCTACCGATCGATCCTATACTACCGTATCGCAACCAAAACAGCTGGGCACATGCCCATGATCGGCGCTAAAACTCTGGATACGGAAGGCGTCCGTGTCGTGCACGATTGGATTCGCTCGCTCGATCCCGAAGCTCCAATCCCCGAAGCCACGCTCGCCCCAAAGAACGTCGAGGAAGCGCTAGCGTTGTATAACAAGATCGAATCTGGAGAGCTTTCGCCCGAAGATCGTAGACGCGCCATCGCCGCGTGCATGGGCCATGCCGATCCGTTTGTGGTTAAT
>JAJFLS010000112.1 GCA_021772595.1 Opitutales bacterium | reverse complement strand
GCGCATTGATGCCGGAAATGGCTTCGTCGTAGCGGTCTCGCAGGTTTTCCTTGGCTTGGAGAATTTCTGCTGCTCGCTCGATTTGAGCGACTCCTATCGCGGCTTGCATATTGGTCATACGATAGTTGTAGCCAACCTCGTCGTGCCAATAGCGTTTGGACTTGTTCATGCCGTGGTCTCGCAGAGTTCGGATCTTCTTGTCGAGCGCTTCGTTGCGAGCGATAACGATTCCGCCTTCACCTGTAGTTAATATCTTGTTACCGAAAAAGCTAAAGCAAGAGAGGTCTCCCCATGAGCCGACAGGCCGTCCTTCAATACTAGCGCCGTGGGCTTCGGCCGCGTCTTCAATAAGCGCTAATTCGTGCCGCTCGGCAATGCTTCGAAGGGCCTGCATGCGACAAGGATTGCCGTAAAGGTGGACGGCGATGATGGCTTTGGTTTTAGGCGTAATCGCTTTTTCCACGGCGGCCGGATCGATATTCCAGCTGTCGGGTTCGACATCGACGAATACGGCTCGAGCTCCGCAGTAGCGGATGGCGTTGGCCGGAGATATGAAGGTGAGGCAGGGTAGGATGACTTCGTCGTCTGCTTCGATACCCGTCGCGAGAAGCGCTAGATGTAGGGCGGAGGTGCCATTGGAAACTGCGCATGCTCGAGGCATTTGGCAAAACGCGGCGAACGCCTCTTCGAAAAGATCGATGTATTTTCCGGTGGATGATATCCAGCCGCTGAGAACTGCATCGCTGACATTCTGTAACTCCTTCTCGCCAATTGTCGGCGAGGCGACCGGGATGAATGTGCGACGGTCGTGATAGTAAAGATCATTTAGACGGCTTTGCCGATCAAGTATAGGCAGGCAAAACTGGATGCGGGATAGCCGTGCGGATAGGACTTCTCGAGATTCGTCAATATACCCGACGATCGGCTCCTGGTTTCCTGCGACCGTGAGCGACTGCTCGAGATCGTGTCCTGCGAGGATGGCGCGTCGGACGTCGCCTTCGGTGGCGATCGCGAGAAGCTTCCGGTCGTTGTCGCATAGCAAGACCACGCTCAAGCCTGTCTTATCGAATGCTTGGTAAGCGTCGCGTATACTGGCGTCGGTTGGAAGCGTTATGAGTGAAAGCGTGGCTTTATTCATTGAGACGTCGGTAGATTCCGAGGTATGCTTTCTGTAGATCGGCGAGGTTGGTGTAGCGACCTTCTAAGCTGGCGTAGCTCGGTTGGATTTCGAGAGCGAAATCGATGGGCCAATCATTTGCGTAGCAGGGAAGGTGAAGGTCGGCCGAGCCATCGTTTTGGTGTAGGTGCATGCCTTCGATGTTATGGGCGAGTTCAAGGAATGACTCTTTCGCGAATCCACAAGTCTGGGCGGAAACATTCATGTGGCCTGTGTCGAGTAGTATGCCGACGCGGTTGCTGAGATTCCCACCCGCGAGGAATTCACGGAAATCCGCGGGTGTGACGAGAAGGAGTTTATCTTTGTTGGAGGGCGAACAAACGTTGTTCTCGATTAGTAGGGAGACATTTCGCTGGCGTGCTTCAATTGCGAGCGTTTCTATTTCTCGAGTAAATCGACTGAGAGAGCTCGAGGCTTCTTGAGCGGTTGGCTCTGCGAATACGAATCCATGCTCGTCGCGACCTATGGGATCGTTGATGAATCCAGCGTGTAAGGAATACCAGGGCGCCGCGAGTTGTTGACTTAGCTCTATGCGGTTTGCGTAGAAGTCTCTGGCGCGCGTTCTTGCGATGGGGTCTGGGGAGGCTAGATTGAGAACAGGTTCGTCCGGCTCAGGCGGAAAGTAATTGTGTATGATCAGTTGATTTCCAACGGATGCTAAGTAGATGTCGTCAGTTAGCGGATACCAGGTAGCTTCTATTTGGGTCAGGCCAGAATGTCGCCAGTCCTCTAGGCGATGCTGGAGCGGTTCGTCAGGTTTGAGAGCAAGTAAGCTGGTATAGAGGGCGGTGCGTTCTACGGGGCATTTCCGCTCCATTATTCGCTTTGTTCTGCCATCGTGGTCGACACTTTCCTGGGAAGCGAATCCTAAGCGTTCATACAGTCGAAGCGCCGCGATGTTGTCATCGAAGACGCTTAGGCGAATGCGTTCGACTTTTTGTTGATCGGCCCAAAGCAATGTCCAATCCGTAAGATAGCGACCGAGTCCTTCCCCTTGTCTGGCATGATCAACGAGAATGCCGAAGCTTGGTTTCGAGTAGCCTTCATCCGCTCCGCGGAGCATTGAAAAGGCTTGGATTTTCTCGTTTTCGTAAAGAGCGAATAACGAGTCTTTGCGTTGAGTATCTAGAATGTCTCGGGCGCTTTGCTCCTCGAGAGGGAAGGGGTTGAACTGGCTCTCTATTTCAGGGCGACGATTTCGCTGGAAAAATTCTGCGAGGTCGTCGATTCGGGAAGCGTCGAGTTTCCGGAAAAGCATATTAGCGTCGCTCTCCCTCGATCGAATCCCATGTCAGTGGTTGATTTGCGGATACTTTAACTTTTAGTTTTCTCCCGATGAGCTTTTGAAGATCCATGGGTGAAATACCGTTGTTTGGGCGTTTCAGTTGCAGGTGCTGACGGGCGATTTCCGTTCCTGCCGGAAGGTCCGATAGGGCATGAAGACTTTTGCGAGAGACCGCTCGCATGCTTTGTTCTGACGGAGCGACTTGCTTTTTAGATTCTCCTAGGGCGATTTCAGTTTGGCGGATCGCTTTGACCAATCGCGTGAATTCAGAAGGATCGGCCGAGGCGGCGTGATCTGGGCCAGGCAGCGCCTTATCTGTGGTGAAGTGTTTCTCGATGATGGTCGCCCCCAGGGCTACGGCGGCGACTGCGCAATATTCGTTGGGCGTGTGATCGGAGTAGCCTATTTGGCAGGAAGCGTAGCGTTTGGCGAGGAGCGGAATGGCGTTGAGGTGGGCGTCGGCTGGATCCGCTGGATAGGCGGAGGTGCAATGCAATATCGTGATATCGACCGGTTGTGCGTCGCCATTCGAATATATTTCTAGAGTGGCGTCTATCTCTTCTAAGGTAGCCATGCCAGTGGCGATGATCACGGGCTTTCCTGATTTAGCGAGAAGCTCGTGAAGCTCGCGATCGACGATGTCCGCGCTTGCCGTCTTGATAAAATCGATACCGATGTCGAGTAGCAACTGAGCGTCTTGAGCGCTGTACGGCGTGGAAGTGAAGCCGATGCCGACGGAGTCGCAATAAGCCATTAGTTCGCTGAACGCATCCTCGGGCAATTCGAGTTTGCGGAGCATTTCGAGGTGGCTTTCGCTGTGGCTTGTGCCGCTATGCTGGTAGTCCACCTTCGGCGTCTCGGCTGATGCGAGTCGTTCGGCGCTGAAAGTCTGAAACTTCACTACATCGGCGCCGCAGGTCTTGGCTTCATCGATCAATCGCTTCGCCTGACCAATGCATCCGTCGTGATTGACGCCAATTTCAGCTATGATGGTGACTGGCATATCGAACGGAAAATTAGAGGCTGGTAAAGCCTCCGTCTACATGGAGATTCTGTCCGGTTATGTAGGATGCGTCTTTGCCGATCAGGAAAGCTATTGGGCCGACTATGTCTTCTGCGTTGGCCATGCGCTTGAGAGGAGTTTTTGCGTTGTAGCGTTGGACGAAATCGTCGGGCTGGTTGGCGAAAATTCCTCCGGGAGAAACGGAGTTCACGCGTATTGATGGCCCCCATTCTGCAGCGAGGTAGCGAGTCATTTGGTTGAGGCCTCCTTTTGAAGCTCCGTATGCGAGCGGGTTGCCCATCGATGTGCCTTCGTATAAAGCCGGATCGGCGCCAACGGTTCCGTATATCGAGGATACGAATACAACCGCTGCGTTTTGGGAACGACGTAAGTGAGGGTGAAGTGTTTGGGCCAATAGGAACGCGGTCGTGAGGTTAGTGGAGATAGCCTGGTTCCAGGCAGTCAGCGTTTGCTCGGCGAGTGGCGCCACGTAACCCGGAAGAGGCTCGTGACTCGTCAAGCCGATGGCGTGGACGAACCCGTCGAGTTTGATTTCTAGGCCTTCAAGCTCCTGGCCGAGTTTGGATACCTGGTCAGGATTGGTGGCGTCGATTGAGAACTTTCTGTGCGTTTGGTTTTCTGCGGTCGGCAGGTCTTCAATCAGTTGCGATAGGCCGGGGCTGTCGAGGCCGATCGCTAGGATGGAGTCGCCATTGCAGGCGAGAGAGTTGGCGAGCGCCCTTCCGATAACGCCGGTAGCACCCGCGATGAGAATGTTTCGTCCGGTTGGGATAGGCTGGCTCGAAGTGGATTGTTCGCGATCTTTCATTTTACGAGGCGGGTGAAGCCGCCGTGTTTGACTGGACCTTTAAGAAGTTGAAGAACGTCCGGGGACGTTGCCAGCGTCTGGAAGACCCCCTTGGAAGCTTCGATGAACTCGTCCACGATTTCGTCGGTATAGGATTGAGTTGTGTAGACCGCAGCGCCGACCAGGAATCCGAGTTCGAGCATTTTCTGCGCGTAGTATGTTTGAAAGGCCAATGGGTTTTCCGATTTGAATTCTATATGGGCGAGAGGCGGTATTCCAGATACTTCAACCGCTAGGCCCGTTTCATTAGCGATCGTTGTCCAGCCTGACTGGATACGTTCGCCGTGCTTGATTAGGGCGGTTTGAGTTTCGTTTCGACGCATGTTCTCGATGGTGGCGTTTGCCGCGACAAATCCGATTTTCTCGGTCCAAAAGGTCGAGGAGATAAATGTCGCCTGCGCGGATTCCATGACCGAGCGTCTTCCGATGATGGCCGATATGGGGTAACCATTTCCGAGAGCCTTCCCGAAAACGGCGATATCAGGCTCTACGCCGTGAATCATGTGTATTCCGCCCAGGTTCATCCTAAAGCCGGATGTCAACTCGTCGAAAATGAGGACGCATTGATGATTCGTTGCGAGATCGCGCACTCCTTGAAGGAATGTCTCGGTTGGAGGCTCGCTGCGCTGAGGCTCCATGTAGATGGCCGCGAACTGTCCTGGGTGGGCGTCCATGAG
>JAJFLS010000111.1 GCA_021772595.1 Opitutales bacterium | reverse complement strand
CCTGAAAATGATCGTCATCGGTCTCGGCAAGCACGAGGGGACCACTTCCATCCACAAACTCGGCTTCAGCGAATTTCGTAGAGTGATACCCACCGCAGGAGCCATCGCCCTAGCCAAAGCCCCGATCCTGATGGGAGTCGGCATAGTCGAGAACGCCTACAATCAAGTCGCCCGCATCGAAGCAATTTCCCCGGACGCCATCTTCGAGCGAGAAAAGGAATTGCTCGAACACTCGAACAAGATCATGGGCAAAATCATGGCCACGGACATCGACGTCCTGATCGTAGACGAAATCGGAAAAAACATCAGCGGCGGCGGCATGGATTCCAACATCACCGGCCGATCCGCGACAGGAATCGAACGCCCCCACGCGCCTTCGATAGCGAAAATCGTCATTCGAGACCTTTCGCGAACGACCGCCGGAAACTCGATCGGAATGGGACTCGCCGACATCATTTGCCGCCGCGCCGCGGAGAAAATAGATCTAGCGGTCACCTACACCAATGCCCTAACCGCCGGCCCGCTCCAAGGCGTGAAAACACCCTTAATCGCCGAATCCGATCAAACCGCGATAGCGATGGCCTGCAGCGCCTTCAACAAAGAGAGCCCGTCCGAACTTCGCATCGTCCAGATCCGCAACACCAAGTCACTCGAAGAGATCTGGCTCTCCACCGCCTACTCATCCGAAATCTCCGAACGCGACGACCTATCCGCCACCGGCGACCCTCGCCCCTTGGACTTCGACCCGTCCGGAAACATGCTCTGGCCCACCCAGCGGTGAGCTAAGCGGCCTTTTTCTCCTTCTTCGTTGAACGCGCGTGAGCCGTTCTGGCCTCGCTCTGTCGGGATCGGTTTAGCCAGAATTTTCGGAATAATACGCGTTTTTCTAGTAGGTTTTGATTGCAGGAAGCAGATACTAGCCGAAATATCCGTGGCTCTCTTCTACTTATGACAAAAACCAACTTCATTACCCGCAGAGTATTAGCGATCGCATTCGCCATCGGCCTGTCCGCCTTCGCGAGCGCTGCAAGCTTCACTTTCGAGAACGAGGATCGCATCGCGATCGTCGGCAACTCCCTGGGCGAGCGAATGCAGCACGACGGCTGGCTAGAGACTCTCCTCCAAAGCCAGCAAGCGGATCGGAAACTGGTCTTTCGGAACCTCGCCTTTCCGGGAGACACGATCAAGAAGCGCCCGCGCAGCAAGGGATTCACTTCAGAGGAGGAGTACCTGAAGCTTTGCGAGGCAGACGTTATTTTCATCATGTTCGGCTACAACGAATCTTTCGCCGGCGAGGAGGGATTGGCAGCGTTCGAAAGCGATCTTAGCGAAGCGATCGACAAGTACCGCGCGCTCAAGCCGAACGGCCGATCCGCGCCGCGCCTGGTTCTGTTCTCCCCTATCGCCCACGAGGATTTGAACGACCGGAACCTGCCGGACGGCAAAGCGAGCAACCGCCGACTGGCTCTTTACACGGAAGCCGTCCAGAAAGTGGCGACCCGAAAGAAAACCGTTTACGTCGATCTCTTTTCCGACTCGCAAAAATTGTACGACACCTCGAACGAGCCGCTCACAATAAACGGCATCCACTTGACGCTCGAAGGCAATCGCCAGCTCGCGGAAGTCATCGTCAAAGCGCTCACCGGAAAGCGGGTCAAAGCAAACGCCGCGCTGGAGAAGATCCGCGAATCGGTAGTGGACAAGAACTGGCACTGGTTCAATCGCTACCGCGCCACCGATGGCAACGACGTTTGGGGCGGCCGATCGCACCTCAAATTCGTCCGTGACCAGACCAACCGCGAAGTTCTTATGCACGAGCTGATCATGTTCGATGCCATGACCGCAAACCGCGACGAGCAAATCTGGGCGAGAGCCGCAGGCCGCGATTTGAAAATCGACGACAGCAACGTCCCTTCTCCTGTCGAAGTCATTTCGAACGTCGGCGGCGGAAGCGAAAGTTCCAACGCCGAAAAGGAAGGCGACTTGAATTACCTCAGCGGCAAAGAAGGCATCGCAAAACTCACGGTCCCAGACGGATTCGAAGTGAATCTTTTCGCGGACGAGAAGATGTTTCCCGAGCTGGTCAATCCCGTGCAAATGGCCGTCGATCCCAAGGGCCGTCTCTGGGCCGCCGCTTGGAAAACCTACCCGAAATGGGAGCCACTCAAAGAGATGAACGACACCTTGCTCATCTTCCCCGACGAAGACGGCGACGGGGTCGCGGACAAGGCGATCACGTTCGCGAAAGTCCACAATCCGACCGGATTTGAGTTTTGGAACGGCGGCGTGCTGGTCGCTTCGCAACCGGACATTCTCTTTCTAAAAGACACCGACGGCGACGATATCGCCGATGTCCGTACAGTCGTTTTGCACGGTATCGGATCCGCGGATACTCATCATGCGGCGAACGCGTTCGTCTACGGACCGGACGGCGGATTCTATTGGCAGAGCGGCATCTTCCTCGTCAACAATATCGAGAATCCTTGGGGCACTTCGCTGAATACCGGCGAAGCGGGCATGTTCCGTTTTGATCCACGCCGCTACACGATCAATTTCCACGCGACCAATCGCCCGAACCCGCACGGCATCAGTTTCGACTACTGGGGCTACCACTTCGCCACCGACGGCACCGGCGGAAAGGGGTATCAGGTTCTTCCTGACGAGCACGGATTCAAGATGCAGGAATTGTTCACGAAAACAGTCCGCCCAGTGGCGGCCAATGGCATTCTCTCCAGCGCTCATTTCCCCGAAGAGATGCAGAACGATATTCTAATCTGCAACACCATCGGCCTGCTCGGGATCAAGCGTTACGATCTCGACCGCCTCGGCACCATAGTGACCACCACGCTCGGCAAAGGAAAACGGGCCACGACCGCCACCCTCAGACTTGATCACGGCGAAGTCTGGGGACACGAAGCGGAAGACCTGCTCGTCAGCAGCGACACGAACTACCGCCCTTCCGACCTCGAGTACGGCGCCGACGGAGCGCTCTACGTCTCCGATTGGCAAAACGTCATCATCGGCCACATGCAGCACAATGTTCGCGACCCGAATCGCGACCACCAGCACGGACGCATCTACCGGGTGACCGCTAAAAATCGTCCCCTGCAAGCCCCCGTCGAAATCGCCGGAGCGTCGCTAGAGCAGCTAATGCTCAACCTCGAGCATCCGGTCAACGGCATCCGCTACCGCACGCGCATCGAGCTGAGCGCCCGCGATTCCGATGAAGTCGTGGCCGCCTGCAAGAAGTGGATGCAGAAATTCGATCCCGCGAA
>JAJFLS010000012.1 GCA_021772595.1 Opitutales bacterium | reverse complement strand
GGCCCTTCGTTCATGACTTGGCAACCGCGTTCCCAAGCGCGTTTGGTCAAGCCGCCTTGAACTTCGAGTTCGGCGAATTGCGGAACGTCGTTGGCGTCGGCGATGGAGCCGGGACGCAGGCCGTCACCGATCGAGAAGGACACGTCGTAGGCGGCCATGATGTCGCAGATTTCATCCCAGTTAGTGTAGAGGAAATTTTCTTTGTGATGCGAGAGGCACCATTTTGCCAAGATGGAGCCGCCGCGCGAGACGATACCGGACATGCGCTGGGCAGTATTCGGTATGAACCGAAGCAATACGCCAGCGTGGATGGTGAAGTAGTCGACGCCTTGCTCGCATTGCTCGATGAGGGTGTCGCGATAGATGTCCCATGTGAGTTCTTCGGGACGGCCGCCGACTTTTTCTAGAGCTTGGTAGATGGGAACGGTTCCGATGGGGGTCGGGCTGTTGCGGATGATCCACTCGCGGGTCTGGTGAATGTTCTTTCCGGTGGAAAGATCCATGACCGTGTCGGCGCCCCAGCGTGTGGCCCAGCGCATTTTTTCGACTTCCTCTTCGATGGAAGAGGAAATTGCGGAGTTGCCGATGTTGGCGTTGATCTTAACGAGGAAGTTCCGACCGATAATCATCGGCTCTAGCTCGGGGTGATTGATGTTCGCAGGAATGATGGCGCGACCGCGGGCGACTTCTTCGCGAACGAATTCCGGCGTGATTTCGTCGGGGACTTTGGCGCCCCAAGCTTGCCCGGGATGCTGCTTGAGCATGCTGTTGCGCGGGGCGTTGGCGTTCATCTTGACCGCTTCTTTTGCGTGCTGGAGCTTTGAGTTCTCGCGAATCGCGATGTACTCCATCTCGGGAGTGATAGTTCCTTCGCGGGCGTAGTGAAGCTGGGTGACGGGCTTGCCATTCGCTGCGCGCAGAGGCTGGCGGCCTTTGCGATCGAAGCGGATCATCTTGCCGGTTTCTTCCGCTTTCTGAGCGTGGACATCGGAGAGGTAGCCGTCGTCGACCGGCTGGTTGTCGCGTCCTTCATAGGTTTCGACGTCGCCGCGTTCCAGGATCCATTTTTGTCGTAGAAGTGGCAGTCCTTTCGAGACGTCGCGGTGAAAGTCGGGGTCGCCCCAAGGGCCGGAGGCGTCGTAGACGCGGACGGGAGCGTTGTCGGCGAGCGATCCGTCAGGGAGGCGCGTTTGGGAGAGAGCGATTTCCCGCATCGGGACGCGAAGATCGTCGCGGCTGCCTTGGACATAAATCCGGCTTGAGTTGGGTAGGGGCTCGAAGGCGCTTCCGTTTTCTTCTATGACTGACATGGCTGTAGCGTTGTGACGAGCGGGCGTTGCCAGAAAGAAAACGGAAGAAGGTCGCGTTTCCCTTCGGCGGCATGACCCGCATCAGGTTCTGAGGGTAGAAGGATCGTTCGCATCCCAGTCTCGGCCCGTCGCGACGGACTCCCCTTTAGCGTAAGTTGGGGAGAATTGCGAAGTCGCTCGCCGGATACAAACCGAAAGTTGGAAAAAGATATCGAGGATGGATCTCTATTTATTCGGGAGGCTAGTCTCAGGAAAATCTAGCGAACCTTGTCCGACCGTTTAACTTACAATGTTGTAATTTAAACGGTCAGAGCGGGAATGGGGAGAATCTACACGGTGTTCCGAATGCGACCGGCTTTCTCGCGTTAGAAAGGCTGGCCGGCTATTTCGAATACAAAAAAAGGAGGACTGAGCCAGTCCTCCCTCACTTGAGATATTTCCGCTGAATTGCGGGCCTGCGCTAGTTGACGGTGATCGGGACGACGACTTCGGAGTAGCCGGGGATCTCGATGAACAAGCTGCCTTGTCCGGGGAGACCGCCTTGGATGTTGATGCTCGTCGAGCGTTGCCCGGCTTCGATGGACACGCGGTCCATGACCACGCTTTTCGGAATGTCTGTCGTTACCCGGATCTGCAAGCCGCCTGGAGGCGCCTCGTCGGGAATCCGAAAAGCGAGAGCGCCGCTTCGCCCTTGAGAAACCGTGAGCGAGCTGGGAAGCACTGTGATTCGCGAAGAGTCGATTCGGAGGGTTCCGGCGTTGATCTCTCCGCTAACGCCAAGGACTTTGACATCGTAGCCGCGACCTTCGGGAAGTGAAGGCACATAGAAAGAGAGGGAAGTGGAGCTGTCAAACCGAGTCGCTGCGGGCGAGCCGCCAACCATTATTTTGTCGTCGCCAGTGAAGCCTCTGCCGAGAATTGCGACGCGCGTGCCGACCGGAGCGCGGTTTGTTTCGAGCTCGACCGAGTAGCGGTTCTCGATGGAGAAGCGGCTGAGCTCGGTGACCTGCTCTTTCGTGGTGGTGGCGTTCTCGGTTTTGCGCTGGTAATGAACGAGCAAGTAGTAGGCCGCTTCGGTTCTGCCTCCTGGCATCCGAAAATCGTACTCGTACAGAGTTTCGCTCCCAGGAGACAGGCTCATGGGATGCACTTGGCCGTCGATGACGACCTGTGGGCGGAGCGTCTCCTTGACGACCGCGCTGTTCTTCACCTTGATCTGAGCGGTGATTGTATAGACGTTCGATGGGTTGGCCTTCATGGTCGAAGGCGTCAGATCGATGACGTTTACGTTGCAGCCAGTCATTATGAGCGCGAGAGGCGCTAATAGGCAGACGAGCCAGTTTCTCCGGGTGGACTTGGATGCGATAGTATCCATGATATTGAGTCGGTAGACTAAATTAGGTCTTGAATTACAATCAAATAACGGAATGTCAGTGAAGGAAATAGTTAATGCGAGGCGACTTATTGGCAACTGTTGAGCGAAGAAAAGAGGATTTGGCACAGGAATTCCAGCATAAATGGTGGGGTAAATCGCTTGGATTGTACCTTCATGTGCCTTTCTGCGCGACGTCCTGCGATTTTTGCGCCTTTTATCAGGTGCAAAGCGACCGCAATGGCATCCGAAACTATTTGTATGGAATGCGTCTCGAGGCGGAAATGGTTGCGGTCGACCAGGCGATCGACACTTGTTTTTGGGGAGGTGGGACTCCGGGGTTGTTGACTTCCAAGGACTTGGAGCGACTCGGCGGCGTGATGATCGATCGATTCGGCGCGCCGAAAGAGGAATGGACGGTCGAAATGGCGCCCTCGACTGTGAAGGCGGACAAGCTGAAGGCGTTGAAAGAGCTCGGGGTGACGCGCATTTCGATGGGGGCGCAGAGCTTCGACGAAGGGCTGCTCGAAAAACTCGGTCGCCAGCATAGTCGTAAACAGATCATGAAAGCCTACGATCTGATACGCCGCTTCGAGTTCGATTCGGTGAATTTGGATTTGATTTTCGCGATTCCTGGCCAGAACGAGACGCGCTTGCAGGCGGATGTACAGGCAGCGGCGGCTTTGGAGCCGGACCATTTGTCCACCTACTGCCTGACGTTCGAAGAGGACACGGCGTTGTTTGTCCAATTATCCGAGGGAAAGGTGAGCATCGATCGCGAGCTGGAATCGCGTTTGTATCGGGCGAGCTGGGAAGCCATGGCGGAGGCAGGATACGAACAGTACGAAGTCTCCAATTACGCCCGACCGGGAAAACGTTGCGCGCACAACATCAACACTTGGCGGATGGATCAGTGGATTGGGCTAGGCCCGTCCGCGGCGAGCCAGTTCCGGGGACGCCGCTATTCGAACGTTCCGGATCTGGAGAAGTGGCTGAAAAACCTGGATCAAGGCGAGCGTGGCGAGATAGATCGGTCTGATCTGACGCCGTCCTTGCTGCTGGAGGATTCGCTGATCTTCGGTCTGCGAATGAATGATGGAGTGGACACTAAAGAGCTGGAGATGCGTTTTGGCTGCGAAATGACCGAGCAACAGCGAGCCGCGATTGCTCGACTCGAAACGGATGGAAAACTGAAGCGCTCCGGTAATCGAATTTGGCTGACCGACGAAGGCCGACTAGTGGCGGATGCGATCGGCACGGAGATGATGGCGTAAGTTGGCGATTCAATGATGATTTCGGTCGGTCGTATTATATGTTGGAAGACGAGGGCTTATAGCTTGCGCCTGCGCGAAACGATCCGCTTAGAATGGATGATGGAAAAATCGAGGGAGCCAATGAAGAGAATATCAGAAAGAGCATGCAAAGGAGTTGGGAGATGGGTTCTGTTTCTGGCGCTTGGGGGGTTGTCGGTATTGGCGACGTCCTGCAACACCACGAGCGTGGGTTTCGACTACGACAAAACGCTGGCTCGCTTCGTTGTTGAATCGGGTCAGGAAGGGTCGGTCGTGACGATGCCCGTAAGCGGCGTTCGGATACAGGTGAATCCGAAAGCGACTTTGACGGAGTACGATTTGGTGAGCGTGGAAGTCGCCGAGGTCGAGCTAGGGAAGTGTCTCCAGTTTACGCTGACGCATACGGCGTCGCGAATTTTTTACCAAGCGAGCGTTATGAATCAAGGAAGGCGTCTGGTCCTGATGGTGGATGGGGACGCCATCGGTCTGCGCCGTATCGACGGACCGATTTCGGATGGAGTCATCTATATCTTTCTAGAGATTCCGGACGCGGAGTTGCCCGAGCTCGCGAAAAACTTGAAAGGGACGAGCATTGAGATTCAGAAACAGATCCGCGGCTAGCATCGCTTTTGCTCTGGTCTGCGCGAGCGGCGCGTTCTCGTCCGATCGGATCGGCGAGCATTTTTGGCCGACTCCGAACGACGCGTTTCTCAAGAAACGGGCGCTTTCCCATTTCGTGCAGCCAACGCAATCCGGTCGCCTGGAATCGGCTCTCTGGGGATGCGTGCGCAATAACGGGACGCGCTTCCACGAAGGCATTGACTTGAAGGCGGTCCACAAGGATTCGCGCGGCGAACCGACGGACGAAGTCTACGCGTTTGATGACGGCGTTGTTCGGTACGTGAACCGAAGCCCGAACAAGAGCAGTTACGGGCGCTACATCGTGATCGAGCATACGCCTTGGGCTCCCGGCATGGTGACGCTTTACGCTCATCTTCGCAAGGTGCCTGATCGCATCGCTGCGGGTTCGGGAGTAAAGGGAGGCGAGACGATCGCGACAATGGGTCGTTCGGCAAGCTACACGATTCCGAAGGAGCGGGCG
>JAJFLS010000110.1 GCA_021772595.1 Opitutales bacterium | reverse complement strand
CCGTACGAGCCTGGTTGGCGTTTGCGGAAGGTCGCAGCGAAGATGCCCTGCCCATGATGCGGGAAGCCGCAGAACTAGAGGCGGCCACTAATAAAGAAGCAGTCACTCCTGGAGAAGTCCTTCCCGCAGGCGAGCTTCTTGGCGACATGCTAATGGAAGCGAAGCAATATAAAGAAGCGACATCTGCCTATGAGACGGTCCTCGAGCGAAGCGCTAATAGATTCCACAGTTTGTACGGAACAGGGCTTGCGGCGGAACGGAGTGGAGACGCGATGAAGGCGTCTCGGTATTACGAGCTGCTTCTCGAACTCGCAGTGGATGCTGACCCTGGGCAACACCAGCTGCAACACGCGGAATCGTTTCTAGCCGCTAATTAGTCGGAGGTCAAATAGGGAGGTACGAACGTGGCGATGGAGTGAAATGCGAAACAGTCCGTATCTATAATTCCCTTACTCAACATGAACACTCCTAAAGTCTGAGTTCTTAGATCTATCCCAAACGATTTATAAACCACGGAGTTCCTAGAGCAGCCACCGACGAGTCGGGGTCTTCGACAAAGCTGCAACCAAAGATGATCGTCCACAGATTGCTCGGATCTACGCGGAAGTACTTTTGAAGCAGAACAAAACGAAAATCCTGCCCTCGTGGCCTGTCTCGGCGTAGCAGCGCGAAGACGGAAGCGAGGATCCTGCCCCGAGTCTAGACGAGGGATCAAGTGACGAAGGAACGTTGTTAAACCAATTTTATTAACAACGCTCGTGCCTCGCTTGACCCACGCTGCGCGTGGGTAGGATCCCCGAAAACTCGGGGGCAGGATTCGAAATCTTTGTTTCAAAAACTAGATCATGACGGATAGTAGTACGGAGGAAAGGAGGCGAAGGCTTCCATCTATTCTCCGTTCCTCCGTGAGCTCCGTGGTTGAAAATATAGTGGGATTCATCCACTCGCGAGAAACTGAAGGAAAACCCTAACTTCATTGACTCAGCGACTGGCTCCGATACAATAACGACCCCCTATACCCCGGTCTGCACAATAATATGTTAAACCTTGGAGGTTCCCCATGAGACATCTGCTTAAGACCTTAACGTTCGTAATACTTCTAGTCCCCTTCACGTCCTCAGCGCAGCACTGGACAGAAGAGGAACAAGAGTTGATCGACCACATAATAATGGACTGGAACGCCTGGATGGAGGCGATAGAGAAAAACGACATCGAGATTTGGCTGACTAAAAGTCCGCGAGTCGAAAACGCCAAATGGTGGTGGACCGAAGAAGGGGCGCCATCAGACGCCGAGTGGGTTAGACGCAATTGGGACATGGTTCGCCGCGTCGATGCTGGTTGGTCCGATATGCGTCCCGTATCCATCCTTATACATGGCAACGCAGGCATCGTACATTTTTATGGATACTGGAAGGCCAACACCAAGGATGGTCCAGTTGTTACAGAAGCCAAGCGAACGGAATTATAAAAAAAAATCAACGGCAAATGGACATTCTTAGGGTCTCAAGCGACTCCAAATTCTCCAAAAGACGCTGAACCCTATAACTGAAGTTTCTTCGTCTATAAACAACTATAGTGGGCCCGGGCAAGCTCTCGAGGCCTTCTCAGGGAGCGGCCTTGATGTAATTCCACGCCGCATGCACGACGTAGCTACCCTGGGACTCCGGCGTGGTTTATTCAAGTTTCCCTCGGGGAATCGATATCAAGTACTTCCATCGAATTCTCGAAGAGGCCTAGTTTTGCGCCTTTTGTGCCTTTTTGTGGCCATCAATTCCTTCTTCGCGCGGTGTTCGGAACGACGTAGTCGCTCCGCGACCAGAGATCTGGCCGCTCGGAGATCGGCCGCTACTTTTTATCGATTCGCGAGAATTGCTTCGCCATCTCCGTTTCACTTCGTCGTGGTTAAAAATCTTGGTTGCGGCTAGGCTGCTCTAGGTCATCAGCGGTTAATCTATAATTTGGCTATATTTACGAAATTCATAGAACGCTGCACCAGTTCGATTGCCCACACATTGGAAGCTTTCGAAAAAATGGTTTTGCATTAACAGCCCGCGCCGACAAACATCAAAACCCAAAATGATGAATACACCCCGATCGATTCTCGCCCTCCTACTGCTTGCTGCATTCGGACTATCGCAGGCTAACGGAGACACGAAACCTTCCGCTGCGATCACCGGATCCGGCCCCTTCGCCGACATCTCCCATTTCACGTTGCGAAACGACAAGGGAATGGAGCTTGGACTCACCAACTACGGAGCGATGATTACCTTCATCCGAGTCCCTGACCGAAACGGCGTTTTCGCCGACGTTTCGCTCGGCTACGATTCCGCCAGCGAATACATCAATGCAAACAAGAAGCCGTACTTCGGAGCCATCGTCGGACGCTATGGCAATCGGATCGCAAAAGGCAAATTCACGCTCGAGGGGAAAGAATACACCTTGGCCACGAACAACAACGAGAACCACCTCCACGGTGGCGTATTCGGATTCGACAAGCGCGTTTGGGAAATGGTCCAAGCCGGCAACCCGACTATTCTTCGCTACGTTTCGCAGGATGGCGAAGAAGGCTATCCGGGAGAAATGTCTTTAACAGTCACCTACACACTCACGGACGACAACGAGATCGTGATCGACTACGAAGCCACCACGACAAAACCCACCCATCTGAATCCCACCAACCACACCTATTTCAATTTGAAAGGCGAAGGACAGGGAACGATCCTCGATCACGTCATGACGCTCAACGCCAACCGATACACTCCAGTGGACGCAGGACTTATCCCGACAGGCAAGCTCGTCAAAGTCGCCAACACGCCTTTTGACTTCCGAAAAGGAAAGCCTATCGGGCGGGACATCGAGAAGAATCACGATCAGCTAAAAGTCGGAGGAGGTTTCGATCACAACTGGGTCATCAACCGCAAACCAGGCGACGGAAAACTAGCCCTCGCCGCTCGCGTCGAGGAACCCTCAAGCGGGCGTATCATGACCGTCCATACAACCGAGCCCGGAGTCCAATTCTATTGCGGCAATTTCCTGGACGGAACGCTGACCGGAAGAAGCGAAAACGCCTACCTCCGACGCGGCGGCTTCTGCCTCGAAACTCAACACTTTCCAGACTCCCCCAACCAAGCCAACTTCCCCTCTACCCGTCTCGATCCCGGCGATGTTTTTGAAAGCACGACCGTTTATACCTTCAGCGCGAAGTAGAACGAACATCAGAGAGAAATCATCGCGGGATAAACCAGCTCCTACCTTTGGCGCTTCCAATGTAGGAGCAGGTTTATCCCGCGATTCGAACAAGAGATCCCAGAAGCATTCTCAGGTAGCGGCAGATCTCTCGCCCTGAGTCTCGTCGATGGGCCGGCGGCCATATTTTGTAGCGGGACGACTGCGTCGTTCCGAATCGCTGACCACAATAGTACCGCGGGCGGGGATAGGCGTCAACTTAAGTGGGGATCGAGGATTCGCCAAGTGTAGGAGCCTGCTTGCAGGCGATTCTTCCCTGGGCAATGAGCCACGAAAATCGCCTGCAAGCAGGCTCCTACACTTCGGATAAACGATAAGTTGACGCCTATGTACAAGCCGGTCCTCCCTACCAAAGTAAAACCTTGTAGACGCGACTGGTGGTCGCGTACGCGATCAGCGATCGCGTCTACAAACCAACCGGCGTCTCTTGCTTCTCTAGACTCGCGCACAGCGACAGCACGTCCGCGTGCAGTTCCTTGGCGAGCGCTTTTCGGTCGTCGCCGGGCTTTCGGGATTGGCCGAAGAGAATCGTCGCCTTGATCGATTTGAGCGTCATCATCTTGAGCAGATGATCTCCGAAGGTCATGTCGCCCCACCAGTTGACATCCAAGGCCGGATCGCCTCCCACGCATTCATACTTCAAATAGGCCGGAGTCACGCCCCATTGATTGAGAACGACCGGGTGCAGCAATGACGACTTGAACGGCAGCACTTCCGAACCATTCGTTGACGTGCCTTCGAGATAGACGGTCATGCCGACCTTTTGCTCGATCGCTTTCGCGAAACCGTCCTCCTGGCTCGACACTTCGCGGCGACGCCCGCGGTCAATGAAGAGCGTTCCCGCCATTTTGACGAATCTCCCAATGATCGGCCAATTCGCCACGCTGTGCTTCGCAAGAAACACCTGGGGAGTTTGAGACGCCATCACCAGGATGTCCATGTAACCTTGGTGATTGGCCGCTATGAAGCTCCCCTCTGGCGGCATACCACGCGCATCGACCTCCAAATGCAGTACCCTCAGCAATCGAGCCGCAAATCGTTGTTGCCAGACCGCGCGCCGATGAGCGTCCCAACGGTGACCTCTCTGAAAACGGTAGATCAGCCACATGCTTATGAAGGTCCAGACCATATGGCTGAAGCGAGCGGTTTGCCGAAATCTTTTTACAACAGAAGTCACGGCCCCCGATCAAAACACGCGCCATCGGTTTGACAAGACTCGCTTCAACTCTGGTTACTTTGAGTGGATATCCCGCTGAGCGCATACGCGCCAACTTAAACCTAAAAGGAGAGCTCACGTAGCTCAGAGCTTCAGCCTGAGCTTTCCCTGTAGACGCGACTGGTGGTCGCGTACGCGATCAGCGATCGCGTCTACAATTAAAGAGGCACCCCTCTACCCATCCGGCAGCTCTTGCTTCTCTAGACTCGAGGCAGCGCAATAACATTGACCTAATCCCCACTCTCCCTCGACATTGCACCGAACCCCCAGAACTCTAACTAAGCCAACCCATTTCCTCCCTTGAAGTTGGCTTTAGCCTACCTAACCACAATCTCTCTCCATCTCCCTATCTCTCTATCTCTCTATGAACCCACTCATCATCGCTCTCATTGGAATGTGCATCGTCGTCGGGAGTATTCTCGCGTTTCGCATTCACGCCTTCCTCGCTCTCGTTTTGGCCGCTTTTTGCGTAACGATCCTCACGACATCCAGCCAAGTATTAGAGTATTCGTTAAGCACTTACGCGATAGAAATTGTCAATAGCGATGGAGGTACGGTTTCCCTTAAGAAAAAGGCCGCCGATGGGAGAACGAGCATTCTAAGAGAAAATGCTGATGGCCAGCTCGCTGTCATTAGTTCGGGAGATCTCTCCGCCGTTGCAGCCACCGAAAGCAGCGATTTCCGTGGAATATACGTTCCGGCTGATTCTGGCTTCCGCCCTCAAGCGGGCGACAGAATCATTCACGACACTCAGCTCGCTGCCGCGAAAAAGGAATCCACTAAGAATTGGGGCGAACGGATTGCCGACGGACTCGGAAGCACGCTCACCAAAATCGCGCTTCTTATTGCCATGGCCTCGATCATCGGAAAGTGCCTCATGGATAGCGGTGGAGCGGAGCGCATCGTATCCAGCATCGCAAAAGCCGTTGGGGAAAAACGCATGCCCCTCGCCTTCATCGGCAGCGGATTCACGCTGAGCATACCCGTTTTCTTCGATACCGTATTTTATTTGCT
>JAJFLS010000109.1 GCA_021772595.1 Opitutales bacterium | reverse complement strand
TGCCTTGACGATCAGGTGATGATCTTCGCCCTCAAGAGAGGAAATACTTACAAATACGCCTTCAAAATCGATCGGGTCTTCGGACCTAATCGTTGCCGGATGCCCGGCGCTGGCATAGGCCACATACTCGGATGAAACCGTAGCGTTTATGTGGCCGGAATTCTCGTAGAGCTTATGATGTGTGACGACCCAGTTGTTCCAATTCAATCCCGAATATCCATTGGGAATTTCATACAGCGTATCAGAAGGAGTGAGGTCATCGAAACCAATGGTTCGCAAATGCGACTTGCTCGACAGCCGATTGAGGCTCGGATCGATCTGCCCCACCACAACGGGGTAACCGGCAACCACAATCTCTCGTGAAATCAACATTCCGCTTTGAGTCGTCAAATCCAATTTCCAAAGACCCGGAATCGCATCGAACTTAAACTCCCCTGTATCCGAAAGTTGAATCTCAGACGACTTCTCTTCCGGGCTCTCAACCTCGATTTGCTTGATCGAGTACTCCGCGTGGGCCTGATCGATCCTGACCGAACCTGAAACCGTCAAAATCGGCGCGATCCCCACGTGCGAGTAAGTCCGATTTGCCACCATACCTACCGGCGACTCTTCCAGTCTCCGATAAGTCGATTTCTGCACACTGTTTCCCGTGGTCACGATCCAGCCATCGGGCGGCTCGATCGCTATTGTATGGTCGCCCGGATCGTAGATATCAGCTTCGCGGCGATTGTAGCTCATATCGAAATTAACAAAACCGGATAAGTTCGAGCTGGAGACTACGTCATCGCCTTTCGGCCGATCCATTACTACTTTCAATCCAGCGTAGGGACGATCTTCCATGTCGTAGACGCCGTTGCGATTCACATCTCGAAACGCGAAACAAGACATATGCATTTCGTGATGGATTCTCTTCCGCACAACGAACCGATCATACAAAAATCCGGCGACAAACACTCCTAGAAAGAGGTAGCAGACGATTCCGAACCATTTGGATCTTAGTATGGCAGTGAGAGAGCGTGTCATAATGGGCGAGAAGGAAATTAGGAACTAGATTAGATGGGCCCAGAACTAAGCAAGGCTTCGCGAATGAATCAAATTGAAACGACACCCTCTTCTCCTGCTCGTTAAGAGTGCCGCGCAATCGACAGCTTGATCTCTCGCAAAGGCATCGTCTCGAAGCTCCATATTAATGCGACATCTACGCAGTCAATTGAGACCAAAACGCGTTGAGTAAATGTCAATCGCGACACCAGCATTTAGCGAATTACGACGTGTCGGCAAACTTTACCCTAGCCCAATCGTTCTCCCAGAGGCGTCACGAGCCAAGCCGTCGCTACGAAAATTTCCGGAACTCATTAAACTACCAAACCATGAAGCGACCCGCCGTTCCCACAGCAGTCATTGCCTTTCTCGTTTTCGTCTCTCCGTCCCTTACCGCCGTCGAGACCCTAAATCCAGCTTGGATCGCGGTCGATGTCGGCCAAGCCACTAAGCCTTCGTTCGATTTCGATTCGCAGGATCGTATCCACGTCATGGGGATGACCGAGGCGTTTCCAGGCTTCGTCTGGCATGCCGTCGCGGACAATGCCCTCGCAGAATGGAACTTCACCACTCTCGCCAACGGATATTTCTACGGACCCGGCGACCTCGTCGTGGATCCCGATGACCGAGCCCATGTCGCCTTTCACGATCACGATCGCCAGAGTCCTAGGCATATTATTGTCAGTGGTTCGCAAATAGACGCGGACAACACGATTCCCACCACGACTCAGCACGACGGATGGGACAACTCTCTCGCCTTAGATTCCCAAGGAAATCTGCACATGACCTCCGTCGATCCGGTGGACTTCGGAGCGACTAACAGCCTCCAGCACGGGATCTTCACCAACTCCTGGTCGTTCGAAAACGGCATCCCAGGAAGCGGGAGTTTCATGTATGGATTTAACACCACTGTCGCCGTCGACAGCGCAGGAGACATCCACATCCTATTTTGTCAAAGTCCCGATTGGCTCGTCCCCGGCGATCTCAAATACGCCGTTAAGCGCAGTGGAACCTGGATCTTCTCGACTGTAATCGGCAACGGGATACGCGGCCGATTTCCTTCGATAGCGGTCGATGACAACGACAACCTCCACGCCGCTTGGCTCGACATAAATTCGAGCAACACCAGCCAAGCAACCGTGCAATACGGATTCCTTCCGCAAGGCTCCAACGCCTGGCAGATCTCGCCCATCGACACATTGAACAGCGTCGCGCTCGGATTTTCCAACGCACGCAAATCGACTTCGATCGTCATCGGCGCGAACGGTAACCCGCGAGTTGCCTACGGTGACAAACGCATCATCCGCTACGGCTCCCAAACCGAAGGAGAATGGTCCCTCGAAACCATCGCCGAAAGCACCGTCGATCTATACAAAGGGCTCGTCGTGCTTCGCCTCGATTCTCAAGACATCCCAGGCATCGTCTTCTGGAATCCCGCCCCGGGCACGCTCGGAGCGGTTCGATTCGCGCGACCCACCGTCACCTCCACATTCGACATGAAAATCACGATGGACTTCGTCGACGGAGAAACTGTCTTACGCTGGGAAGGACCCGCCGGAGAAACGTTCTCCGTCGAGACCACAAGCAATCTCAGCGATTGGTCCATCGGGCAAGGCCAACTCAACGCGAACAGCACCTCATACGAATACCGGGAAGCCACCAATTCAACCGGCAAAGTCTGCTACCGCGTGCTGCAAGGATCATCCGGCCAATAGCTCCAGTCGGCCCAACAGGAAACTCCCACGCGAAATTCTTCGCGTAGCTACGGCGTGAATACGACGTGGCAATCCCGTGCCGCACGACCGGAACGACGCAGTCGCCCCGCTAC
>JAJFLS010000108.1 GCA_021772595.1 Opitutales bacterium | reverse complement strand
GGGGTATGGGAAATTCAGGACTAAGAAGTTGACTGCGAATTCTCGATATAATGCCGGTGACATTGGATTTCTTCTCTAAAATACCTCGCTGCCGCTTCGGCAGTCGACGAAGTCGAGGGCTTGCCCCGGGGATGCTTTATTATCAATCGAGAAGATCTGCTCAGCAGCTACCAAAGCTCCCTGGCCCACCTCAGCAACCGGAGGCAACTCGAACTCCTTAGCCGAAACGGAAACGCTCACTCCGATAAAAACAGACAGTAACCAAAATCTGGGGTACGATTTAATACTCCCCAGCATTCAGCATAAATCTCTTGGAGCAAGCTTCCTTACCACTAGATTACTCAAAGCAACTTCAACCAAATCACGATCAAACAACGCTTCGCTTGTTGTTTCTGCGAAACAAATAGGTGCCTCTGTGGGCCAATAGGTTTGGTTGCTTACTTGGAATTAATCGGTTCAATTCTTTTTTAACAGTCTCTTAGATTAGGGCGGGAATCGCGTATGAATAGGTAGAGTTAGCTCTTCGATCGAGAAATAGAAAACCGATATTACCGACCGAAACGAGAATTAAAATCGAAACGTCCAAGCGGCCTTCGTACTCAGGTCGGAATTTACGGTTTTCCATTTGTTGGTCGAAGTATCGATTTCCTGATTGAAGACCAAGAATAGATCGTTGCCGGGCTTAATCGTCCAGCGAATGCGACCGTTTATCCCATAACGATTGGATTCGTCGTCCCACTGGTTTACTATATTCCAGGCAAGCCTTGGGGAAAAGATCACGTTTAGATTCAGCTGGGCAACGTTCACAGTGAAATCGCCTTCGGGTAATTCGATGATATTCGTCTCATAGTTAGCGGATACATTGAAATGAGGCGAAGGCCGCCACCCCACCGTGCCACTTAGATCGGTTCGAGCGCCCGTGAAGAAATCCCCGCCTTCGACACTGATAGAGGCGCTAAGCGATCGTGCATCTGACGTAACGAATTCACCGAGGTATCTGGAAAACGAATAATTGCCAATTGGGATGACGATCCCGTCGAGAATTTCGAATGGCTCGAATAGCTGTTCCTCAAGAAAAAGAGGCGCGATCAAGAATTCGTCCTGCATCAGGTTTTCAACGGAAAGACCCGCGACCTGAAGCTCCCCGTCGATGATCTCCCCGTCGAGCCTCGTGCGGACCTCGGCATGAGTATCTAAACTGAGAGATTCCAGTCGATCCGGGTGCCAACTTCGCACGAGCAGAGTTTGAAACTTCCGCGTACCCGGTTTGTCAACAAAGCCGAGAGCAGGATCGAAATTCCGATCGATCTGCTCCGCGTTTGCGCTGAACTCCCACTTGTCGTTGGGATATCCGACCGAAGCGCCATAAGCAAAATCGTTGCCCGAAAGCCCAGGAGTGAAGGATTTCATAACGTATAGATGGCTTTCGATAATCTGCCCGCTTCCGCCAAAATCCGAATTCTTAAAATTGAAATCGTATCCAAAAATCGAATTTTCAGTATCCCCGCTAGGGTTTCCATGCGTGACGATTATCCCCGTTTCCGATTCGCCCAAAACATTCATCGAAACGCGTCCGACAGTGAGGTTCTTCGAATCAAGGTTTTCGAATTCATCGACTTGAACATTCAAAAAACCGAAGTTTAAATCCCCTATTCGGCCCGTTATTTTGCCTCCCGCCAATATGTCGAGCGGCTCGCGTCCAGGCGTTAATCCAATGCGGCGAGAATGGAATGGAAGCGGCGATCTACCGATTTGCCCAAAACTGAAAATATTCGCATCTTGGAGAAAGAAATCCCGCTTCTCCTCGAAGAAGAGCGGAAATCGAGTGAGATTGACGCGGCGGGCATCAACCTCCGATTCCGCAAAATCAGTATTTACCGTCAGGGCCATGGTAACCGATGGACTGAGTTTGTAGAAAAAATCCATCCCCGGCTTGAGTTCGAATGAATCGGTCCCCGCGGCATAGTCTTTCTTGAAATCAGCTTTCAAGTAAGGCACGAAATCGATCCCTCGGCCTTGGGTGAAATCTCGGATATCGGTGATGGTTCCGGCGGAGCTCATATCGGTTATGCGCTTATTGCGCTGAGCTCCCGACCACCGAATCCGCTCCCCTTTTCGCTCGATATCACGCTCCACATTGAATCCCCATGTATCGTCTCTAGGATCGAAGGAAATCGTCTTTGCGGGAATCGCGACTTCAGCCACCCATCCCAAGTCGTCGATGGATGATTCCCCATACCAGATCCCGTCCCATTCTGACTGATAGCCACCGCCGCTGCCTCCAGGGTCGACAAGTCCATCCTGGCGGGATCCTCGAGCGTTAATCGCGAAGTAGTAGCCGCCTCGGAGATTTCGAAAAGTATCGATTGTAAAACGAACACGGTCTTCCGACCTGAGGTTGATATCGCGCTGCATTTGCTTGGCGATGACTTTGTCCGGTTCCGAGTCGTACGCTCGAATGCCAATGTAGAGGAAATCAGAGTCGCAAAGCAGTCGAATTTCCGTCTTCTCGGACGGAGCGACACCCTCGCGAGGCCGTACTTGCGTAAAGTTCGAAAAAGTTGCTGCTTTCCCCCAGGCATCCTCATCCAACTTGCCGTCGATTTTCGGCGGCTCCGAGCAATGGACGATGCGAACTGAAAAAGAGTCAGCAACGGCTTCCGTTGTCTGGCTGGTCTCGGCGACGAGCCGGTCAAGGGACAGCAATGCCGCCGACACAGTCGCGATTGCCCAGACGAAAATGGACCGCAACGGTCGGAGTCTGGCTAATTCTGTCGTTAGAAGTTCGATATGCGGTTAAGGGTAGTCGAGTAGTCGCTCAACAAGATCCTTCATTTCTGGGAAAGAACAACGGATTTCTCTAGGGCAATCAACAACCGCCAGCAAAAACAAGCGCTCATAAAACAGTCCCCTCGTTTTCTTTTTGCTTCATCGCCTCCGCTGAGTTTCGTCCCTATGGTAGGTCGTCTAGGAAATTCAATTGTTCCGATTCGATTCGCGGAGTGTTGATCGGAAATATTTCCCGAACCTCCTCACAGGCTAAGATGGGCTTTCGCTTTTCAACGCAGGTAGTAACAAGATAGGTTGGGTTCTTAATCCAAACATTCTCTAAATGAGGAGGCCGCATAGGATTGCCAATTAGCCAGAAAACGCTGATGGGTCAACCCCTTCATCCTCTGACGGGTCAGCCCTTCGGCTTCGCTCAGGATCGCTGACGACCCGTCCTACAAAATTCCAATTGGTAGGTCGCTTTGCGAGGCGACCTTATCGAAAAGTAATCAGAATCTCCAACACGCCCTTCGCTTAAACCATCGCAAAAAACTGCGAACCAATCATGCAGACAATCAATCCCGTAATGGCCATGATCGTCGCCATAACGGAGAAATTAATCAGGGTCTCGCCTTCGGTCATGCCGCTCATTTTGCTGATGACCCAGAAACCGCTGTCGTTCATCCACGGTACCGGCTTAGAACCGAACCCGATAACCATCGCTAAATAAATAGGATGAAACCCAAGCGTTTCGGGCACCGCCATCGGTCCAAGAATTCCCACCGAGGTTATCATCGCCACGGTGGCCGATCCTTGAACCGTACGGATCAAGGCTGTCAGAGTGAAGGCCATGGGCAAAAACCAGATACCACCCGCAACGTCAAATTGCTCAACCACACTCCGAATACCGGATTGTAGCAACATGCCGCCGAAGGCGCCTCCAGCACAGGTG
>JAJFLS010000107.1 GCA_021772595.1 Opitutales bacterium | reverse complement strand
GCTGGAGGCGGCGGAGGTGGAGGATCATTGAGCAGGCGCTCCAAAATCCAGACGCCACGGTAGATCGGATTCGACTCAGCGCCATCCGCTGTCATGGTCAAAATAGCGCCCTGATGAAGCAAGCCCCCACGCGTTCTGTAATCCGGCACGGAAACCGCTTGAAATTCGCCCCCCGTAACCGGAGGCAATCCATAATGGCGAGCTAAGCGTTGATTAACGTACACCGTGTCCGATGAAATCAGTTCTCGCGCATCTCGGTCACCATGAAAAATTTTCTGAAAAGTGGCGATTGTCTCCGCAACCATGTCTTTACCGAGGTCTTCATCATAATGAGGATAGAATTCGGGATTGACCGCTACCAGACCGTACTTGTCCAGACGCAACCACTCGCGTGCAAATCGTTCGCTGAAGCGTCGAGCTCGACTGTCGCGAAGCATGCGACTCACTTCGGTCGCGAGAGTGGCAGGGTCGCTGAGCTGGTTTCGAGATGCCAGTTCGAGCAGACGATCATCTGGAGGACCACTCCAAAGGAAGTAGGAAAGTCTAGACGCAAGCTGGCTACGCTCTTCCTCTAAAATATAGGGATGATTTTCGAGTGGAACCGGTGCCGCTATATACAAGAAAGGGTCCGAGATGAGCACCGTGGCGAACGTTTCTCTCAGAGCATTCTCAAAGGTATCACCTTCACTATGAAATTGATGGTAGAGCGACATCATCGAGTCCAGCTCCGATGGCGAGATTGTACGACGATAAACCCGCTCCATAAAAGCCTGGAGCGATTCCCGAGCAACTGCGGCCGCGTCGGCACCGGCGTTCATAGCGGCGCGTTGCGCATCGATTCGCCAAAGCTTAGCGTTCATATCTAAGCCGAACGGCACTATATCGATTTCGATGGCATCTAGGTAAAGTTCGTTTACGCTGGCTTTCCGCATCGTGGCTTTGCTGACGACCGAATCCGCAAGCGTCTTCCTATACCGCGCGATCAACCCTTGATTTTCTGGGCCGTAGTTGTAGCCCTCCGGAACCACATCGAAAATCGCATCAGGATCACGTGAGACATTGGACACCTGAAGCGTCAGTCTTGTCTCCCTATCTTCTTCTCTAACCTCCGTAGCTACGTATCGAAATGGTATCCGGAACGTAACTACTTGCGGATCTTCAATGGGTGCAGTGACATCAAACTCGCCTTCTAAAGGCGCTTCGAACTCAAACCCCGACCTGCTAGCTATCTTGAATCGAAGTCGAGGCGCCGAACCATCGTCACCTAATTTTGCAGCAACGCGCACTCTGGCGACCAATTCACCGGCTTTGTGAAGATTATTGCTCTTGAACCTGGCAAATTGTTCGTGGAATTTTTGCCGATCCGACCGATTCAATTCCTCAGACCTTCGATCGAGTCGTCCTTCTGGCAATGGGAATAAAGTTCGGCCGGAGTAGACGGCCTGTCCAGCATCCCTTACCCGGCGCTTCTCCAACAGCTCCTCTTCTGTCAAAGGCTCATCGACAGAGTATCCGCCGGCCACACCGGGGCGATATTCAACTTTTTCGAATTCGATAAGAAAGTGCTCACTGTCCGGGATGCCCTCTCTGAAAATGACGAAATCGTCGACGCTTTGACGAGCGATCGCGAGAAAGTACTCAAGCTCAAGCGCGGACACGCCCAACAAAGCAGAATCACGCGAGAAGCCATGCTCAGACAAGGGCGCGGCTGGAAGATCCTTCCCGAATGTAACGGCCGTGCCGAATAGTTCTTGCAGGGTGTTCTCATATTCGGAGACGGTCAGACGCCGCATCGGAGACGATCGATTTGCCCGGCGCTGTTCGGCAACACGCTCAAAAGACTCCTCAATCCAGTCCACGATTTGCTGTCGTTCTCGCTCGCTTGGTTGACTGTCCTCGTCTTCAGGCGGCATATCGTGGAGAACCAACACATCGAAAGCGGTCTCCCAAGTTTCCACGTCGTGGTCGAACGACATAGCCGGATCCAGCTCATCAAAACGTATATCGCCCTTCTGCTTATCCTCACCATGGCATTCACTGCAATAGCGTTCCATGATCGGCGCTATTTCTTCGGAATATGACGCTAGTAGCGCATCCTCCTGCGGCTCCAGCGTTGATTCCTGGGCCGCCTGCAAAGAAGCCACGAGCAGAAAGAAGCTGATTGCAAAGGTACTGCCAGGTATTTTCATGGTGATTCAGTTATTTCCGGATTCATCGGTGTTTTGACTACCTCCGTGGTAATATATTTGCTTTCATATAATTATTGGACACTTCGCTTAGCACAATCTCTATTTGGCAAATAATCGGCAGCGACTCGTCCACGTTTCTGTATCTCCAGGTACCCATCTCTCTACCATAACACAATTGTCTTCTGGGCTACCCCCGAATCCATTGAGAGGTAAATAGGCAGTGCCGTTTTCCAAGGCTTCGAGCGCACGGTGATCGGTGGTTGGTCAGCCATATCGCGGTGCTCACGGATGGAGTCATGCCATTACCAATGGATACATCAAAGCTCCGGTCTGATTTTTTGCAATTCTTCCGTCGTCAATGGTTGGAGATTTCTAGACTGATTTGTCGCGAGGGGCTTCCCTTCCCCGGAAAAAAGGAATATTTCAATACCCTTGTCGTTCACAAATCCCTCAGGCAACGGATATGAAAATCTTACCTTATTCGGCCTACCCGTATCCATATTACCGATTTTCTTCACGCGAACCACTTGCGCCTTCGAAAACTTTTCGGAGATGTTGCGGTCCCTCTGAAGATAGCGAACGACCATCGCGCAATAAACGTTCTTTAGGTCCGTTTCTGAAAACAGATTGAATTTCACATTGATAATGTCACTAAATTCACCTCGACCATAAGCGTCATTCTCCAACGATTCTTTAACGAACTCACTATTTTCCGATTGGACCTCTTTCATTTCATCAATCTCAGCCTGAATCTCTTCACTTGGACCTCCTGGAGGCGCGCCCGCGATCCCTCCTCCCCTCAAAAGGATAGTCCTTTCCGTCGCCGCTTCATTCCGCATCGTTTCAGTCATTGCGCTAGCCTCAAGCTGCGACTGTCGCAAATTATCGAACCCATACTTAACATCAGAAATAGTAACAACCTGATCAGAAATCACTAATTTCGGAAACAATCTGCACTCCGTGCTATAGCGAATCCTCTTAATCCCTCGATCTGTATCTATATACACACCTTTCTTGTCACCCGACAATACAGGTAAAAATCCAGACTTGTAAGCGGCGACCAGATCGCCGCTGGAAAAAGCGTAATGACCACTCTCGCTAACCGGGCGATCAGCAGCAGATGCAAAAAAGGTAACTGCGATAGCCAATATTCCAATTATTAAAGTTTTAATTCGCTTCATGATATCTTTGTTTGCGCGTTTGATTTGGTGGTATTCACTTCCTTTTTAAGCCATCTAATTTAAGCGCGGATATTCTAACTTTTCAACTATTAAGATGCGACGGTTTACAAGTTATACCGAAGTTCGCCATAAACTTAAGCATCTTAGTATTTTTGTCCGCCCAACGTTCAAGCTAAGGCGCGGATTTATCCGTCGTCTTCAGCGCCTTGTTAGCTCCTGTTTTCACGAGTTCCGTTAGAAATTCACACCCAATAAGAGCGCCAGTATTACAAATGATTTTATTTCTTCTTGTCTTTCAAACTGATCTGTCTCCGATCACCGTGCTGCGTGTGTTTGCGGTTGATGCAGCGTAACTCCAGGTCAGCGGAAGTTTCAGTGAGCTTCATATCGACCCAGCCATGCGCATGGCCTTTTCCGAAATAGTAACTGACTGCCGGTTGGTTAATGAGATGGAGATGGTCACGCCGATCATATTGCCACTCATGCGTGTGGCCATAGACATAGGCCCTGGCATGCTTTCGTTCGGCAAGCAGGTTCAACAGAGACGACCCATCACGCATGCCCTCGATGGGACGCACGCCGCGGTTGGGATACGGGTTGAAGTGACCAAAGATTAGGGCTGGCTTATCCGCTCGTTCGTCGAGTTGTTTGGCGAGCCAGTTCAACTGTTTGTCTCCCAAGGCTCCTTTTCTTCCTGAATCCAACAGTACGAGGTTCGCGTGCGGCAGTTCAATCACGCCCGCCTGAACGCCCATGTGCTCTTTCTTCAGAAACGGGAGCAATTTCCACATGTTCTCACGATTGTCGTGGTTGCCGATCGTCACATGAACGGTGATGCCCGCGGCACGGATCGGCTCCACAAGACCGAGAAACTGTTTGTACTCGGCTTCTTTACCATTATTGAGGGCACAGTCGCCGTTAACGATCAGGTAAGCCGGTCGAGGATTGAGCGCAATTACGCTCTTAGCCGCCTGTGCAAGACAATCCGCCATGTTCACCCCCTCATGCTCGGACTCCTTGACGGGCGAACCAGGCCACTTCGTCCCCGGGTAGACTTGATCTGGATCTGCACTGATGTGCGTATCTGCAAGTAAAGCAACTCGGTTTGGGTCCAACCCAGCACGTTCACCATCCGCGGCGGCCAACGCGCGAGACGGCATAATAGCAGTGCCGCCAAGAGCGAGCGAGCCCTTGATAAATTGACGACGAGTGATCGGTAGTAAAATAATTGGCATCTTAAACTTCGCTTATGGTCTAACGGTTGCGGATCAAGCGCGGCTATTTGCCGTCGCCTGCATCCGGCTTGTTAGCATCTGTCTTTTTCAATGTTGGAGCACTGGGTATCATGAATGTCGCGACGACGGCACGATGGTCAGAGGGATAAGGAGAAACAACAATGTCAGCATTCTCTTTGTTTTCCCCTACGATCTTTGCTCCATTCAGTTTTACGCCTTCGCCTCTGAAATACACAAAATCAATGCGGTCATGGTGATCCTTGGGGTCATCGGCCTTCGTCAGGGGCGACCAGGTGAAGCCCGGCTTTTTCATCTCGTCGGGATAGACCGTGCGCCAGGCATCGCCAAAGCCTGCTTTGGCCATCGCCAAAGAGCCAGGATACTCCACTTTGATGGGGTGGCGACCGGACTTGGCAGCTTTTTCGGTCCAATCAAGGTGTGAAGGTTCATTGAAATCGCCTACCACAAAAACAGGAATCTCTTTGTCGGGGAGGGAACGTATCCGATTGAGAAGCGCTGAGATTTCCCCGCCGCGGGCCTCTTTTGCGGCGGCAATCGCCTCGGTTTCGGTCTTGATGAAAGGAGTATCCCAGTGTTTATGCCACTTTGGTTTAATGCTCAAAAGCTGGTAGGGTTGATAGGGGTTTGATGGTAGGTGCAGGTTGAAGATGTAGGCTTCCTGGCCTGAAGGCAGTTTGACCTTAATGCCATCTCTCATCTCCTCGACAATCTCATAACGCGTTACGAGGACCCTATTCTCAGGGTTCACATGGTGATTCCAGCCCAGCAACTGCGCCAACTGCTCCGCATTAACGCCGTCAGGGGAACGCGTTTCCTGAACGCCGACGATATCTGCCTTTGCCTCCTGAATAACCTTGGCGGTTTGGGACAACGCTTGTCCACGGTACGTGCCGCCGCGATAGATATTGTAAGACATGACCCGCACGCTGGATTCTTCGGTTTGTGCGTGCAGGGGAGTTCCAAAAGCCAGCCCAATAGTGAGCAGTATTCCTATAGCTGTAATCGTGTGAATTGCTTTCTTCATCATGTCCACTCTCTACTATGTGCCACTCGTTTCACCTATTCGAGATTCCGAGGGAACACTATCTGTGCCCAGATAGGTTTATGGTCAGACAAAGGCTTTTCCAGTTCGATTATGCCTCCGTCGGTTACCTTGGCTCCAGCCGAGGTATTGTATAAGATGTGATCGATAACCCCGAGATTCTTTTTGGGGTCTTGGGCGTTGTATGTAAACTCCCTGGAGACATCAATCTTGAGATCGTTCCACGTCGGTCTGAATCCTGCCCCCTCGACGGTATTCATGGCAGCGTCGCCAATGTTGTTGTTGAAATCCCCGACGACGATAACCCTCTCAGTTGCCTCCTCAGGTAGAACCTTGGTCGCAAGGCTATGCGCATGGCCATTATTTGCGCCCGACTTACTGATATGTAGCGTGTAAAATGCGAATGAAACTCCATCAATCTTAGTCACAGCCCTGACAACCGACGCGGGGTTCCAGCCGTGGCCAGTGAGTTTATGTTCTTCAGTACCTTCTAACGGGGTCCCGCTAAGAATCGTTTTGTATTTGTTCTTGTGATTTGCAGAGGATATTTTGCCCACAAAACTATATTGCATCCCCAGCACCTTGCCGACGCGAGCCGTCCAATCACCATCTGGCGCTTCGTCAAAACCGATGATGTCCAGCTTGTATGGCTTGAACATCTCACCAATCTGTTCAGGGGTCGCGCTTTTGCTGAACTCAACATTGTAAGAAGCGACACGAACGGTAATGGGTTTATCAGGCTCTGATGCCGCAAGGAAGAATGTCGCTCCGCACAAGTATGTAACAACAAGGGTTAAGAATTTAATGGCTCTCATTCTAAGTTCCTCTATTTCACCTTCACAACTTCTGGTCCCATGGATTGGACGCTCTTGGCTCATATAGACGGTGGGCATCCTTATCGGGAAGAGAGTCGACGACAGCCTGAAATTTCTGCAAGGCCGCTTTGTGCGCTGCGAGGTCGCTATCGAGAAGGTTTACTTTCTCCCACGGGTCCTTCTTAAGATCGTGCAGGCGAACGACCTTCTTTTCTCTGGAGACCCAGACCTTGTACCGCTTATCCCGTATGACGCGCTTCTCAAAATCCGTCTCGCCCCTCACTCCGTTCTCAGTCAGCCGAGCGGTTCCGTATCCGAGTGCCATGATCCACTTTCGCTCGGTGTCCTTCTCTTTTCCCAGAATCAAAGGGGCAATAGATGTCCCGTCGATGATGAGATCCTCAGGAGTGTCGCCGCCTCCGAGTTCTATGAAGGTGGGTAGCAGGTCTGAAAGATCTGTGAGGGCCTCGGTTTCGACGCCTTCCGGGACAATCCCTGGGCAGTTCACGATAAACGGCCCGCAAACGTCCAGTTCCTCTGCTGTTCCCTTTGCGCCCTTCACCCGAAGCCCGTTCAGTGTGCCCGTGACGCCAGGGACCGTGCCGTTATCCGTTGTGAAGATCACGATGGTGCGCTCGCGTATCCCCAGTTCGTCAAGTGCGCTGACTAGCCGGCCAACCAGTTTGTCCACGTAGCGCACCATGGCCTTGTGCTTATCGATGTGGATCTTTGCTTCGGGCTCATCCGGAGTGGAAACCTGCGGAGGATGCACGAGCGCCATTGGGTAATAGAGGCACATGGGTTCATCTTTGTGCTGGCGCATGAAGTTGATCAGGTGATCGGTATAAATGTCTGGGCCAAACTTGCCGGTATATGCCCGGCTTCCACCAGTGGGCGTGTTGATGTAAGCGTCCTGATAGCGTTCACCGCTCACCGGGTTGACCGTCTCGAAGCCCGTCCACATTGCCCAGTCGTCAAACCCATGTTTCTTCATGGCCTGCGGTTCGATCCGAAAGTCATTGATCTGCCACTTGCCTGCTGCGCATGTGGCGTAACCAAGTTCTTTCATCAGTCGAGCAAAGGTGGTGTTTTCCTTCTTTTTCCAGTCAAAGTAGACCACTCCCCAGCGCGGAACGTCCCAGTGATTGACAAAGCCGTTGCGCCAGGGATATTTGCCGGTCAGGAGGGTCGCGCGCGAAGGGGTGCATGACGGCATCGAGTAAGCGTTATGAAACTTCATTCCACCGGCGGCGAGCGCGTCGATGTTCGGGGTCGTGATATCCTCTGCGCCGTAGCAGCTGATCCAATCCTTGCCCAGGTCATCCACCATGATGAAGAGGATGTTTGGTTTGGTGCTGGATTTCTCAACGGCGATCAGCGGGACGGCGATGCCGACCCAAACACATGCGGAAAAAATCGTCCTGAGGGTTCTACGTAATAATCTATTGTATCTCATATCTTTTTCATTTTTAGAACTCCTCTGTTTAAACCGTGCTGAGTCCTAGAGCCGCTTGCGCTTGTCTGGCAGATTCAGCAGCAGTTCGGGGTCATCTTTGCTCCAATACCACACACCAAGCGCATCGTAGCGCTTCAATTGATAGGGAATCAGCACCTTGTCGCGGTAGTCATCCCAACCGAGAATGGATGGATTCTCGCTCTTTCCTCCGCTCCAGAGGCGTTCGGAGTATGTTGCAAGACGTGGGAAGGTGCGGTCGCCAAAATCCTTCATGGTCTTGATTGACTCACTCCAGGTACAGGCAATCGCGCCGAGAGCCAAACCGCGGGTATGTTCATTCACCCCGAACATATCTTCAAATGGATCCCAGTTATAGACTTCTGCCGTTGAGATAGGCTTGGCCCATCCGGGATAGCCTTCTTTCGGCGCCACGTTGGGCATATCGAAATAGGTCCAGTAAGCTGGGGAAAAAATAAACGGCTGCTCTTTCTGGTTCAGTTTCTCATCGACCGTCAGTTCTAGATTCCTCCACCAGTATTTTTTATCGTATCGCCACCACTGCACCACGGTATCTTTGTCATGCAATCCGTGCATGAAGATATCGTCCCAGACAATTGGCGTTTTCTTTAGATCATCCTTGATAAAGGTGGTAATTTCTGTGGCAAAGTCGATCAGCTCGGCATCCGTGTACAGTTCCGCTTTGGCTCCGAGATTCACCTCATCAAAGCCGATGTGGATGTACTCGGGGTCAAACAGATCGTTGATCTCGGTCAGTACCGTTTTGCAGAAGTCGCGCGCCTTGGCATCGCCGCGAATCGCGAACTCCGAATTCTTCACGTCCTTCGGATGGTTTAATTCAGGATAGGCCCTGATGGCGGCTCCCATGTGCCCGGGCATGTCAATCTCGGGAATAATCGAGACATAACGGCTCTTGGCAAAAGCGCAAATTTCTTTGACCTCTTCCTGCGTCAGGAATTTAGCGGGAGCCTCGGGGTCGGTCTTGTTGCCAATTGCACCGACCGTCGTCAGTTTGGGGTAGGCCTTGATCTCAACCCGCCAGCCCTGGAAGTCGGTCAGGTGGAGATGCAGCGTGTTGAGCTTGTGCATCGCCATGCTGTCTATGATCTTCAACAATTCCTCTTTGGTACGGAAATGGCGGGAAATGTCCACATGGAGGCCGCGGATGCGATCCATGGACGGCTTGTCGTTGATCCTGACCGCGGGAACCTCCAGTTCAAGCCTGACCTGGATTGTATCGCCGTAGACTGCGGGCGGCAGCAGCTGGAGCAGCGTCTGCACGCCATAGAACAGGCCCCGTTCGGTCTTCGCGGCAATGGTGATTTCGTCGGCGCTGCTTTCGAAGGAATACGCATCGTGTTCGTGAAACTCGACGATTTCTGGAGCGACCCTAAGAATGATCGCATTCAACGCGCCGGATTCCTGGACCGCCAGTTTCAATCCCGTTGCCGCAGCAATCCGGCTTCGGAGATATTCTGCGCAGGCCTTGCTTTTTTCGCTCTGATAAACAATCGAAGTGTTACCAGTGATCTCGAATGGACTCTCCTTCTTTGATTCTATAGAGAAAGGCATCGGAACAATGCCAAAGCTGTTTTCCGAGTTTCTCAGTTCTGCGGCTGCTGTGGAGGCCAGGAAGCAGAGACCGGCTCCGACTATCCTGACAAATGCGTTCGTTGAGTACCTATTCATGCTGTTTCCTTTCAAAGCGAACGACCGCGACGGCCAATGATCCAATTACTACAGTTATAATACTTTTCATAACCATCTTTCTTAAAGGGTGTCTATTACAGGTTCACCGGTAGGGATGCTTACGTGTCTCGCCGTAGCCTAGGCTTTTTCAAATGTAGGAGCGGGGTTAAGCCGCCCAAAAACAACCAAAAATAGCGGGGGGAAGACGCGCCGACAGTAGTTGAATTAGCTGGGGCCGGGGGGCGCGGGAAAAAATTGGATGGCGAGGTAAGGGTGCAGCTCCACCA
>JAJFLS010000106.1 GCA_021772595.1 Opitutales bacterium | reverse complement strand
AACTATTTAGATCATCCCTTGATCCGGGAATCCGGATTGAAAGTTGTGATGCTATTTATTATTCCCGTGCTCGCTGTGCTGGTCTGAATCGTTCGCTTTCTCATGTTGATCATTGTCATGGCGATGTTCAGCGGAGGCGGTTGCGAGTTGTTCTATTACGGAGCCGCATTTAAACATCATGGAGCCGTAGTAAGGATTGGCGAGATCGTTGCTGTTTTGCAGCCATTCGCCACCTTTGCCGTCGAAAGCCATGGGGCAACTCATCTTGACCACATCGCTTTTCCCGGAAGTGCCTACGTGCTCAACGATTTCTCCCAAGTCTTTGGATATCGCGTGAAACGCGCTTCTCGCCGCTTTTATATCGGATGCATTGATAATTTTCTGGGCTTCCACGCTTAGGGTTTCGAGAGATGGAGCTTCTTTTTGCGAAGGGCCATGTCCGAGCATATCATGAAAAGTAGAGGCGTTCTTTTTTGCGGTCGCGAGATCGTCTCCTGCGAGCGATGCCTGAACTTTGAAGTAAGGTTTCAGCAACATGTCGACGAACTCAGGCTTTATGGCATCGGAGTGCGCGAATGCGGAAGTCGCTCCCAGGAGAGCGGCGATAATTAGTGTGCTTATGTGTGTTTTCATCGATTTTCTATTTTTGATTAATAACTTGCTGAGTGATTGGTTTGTGCTTCTAGGTTTTTTAGTTCCTGAATTTTGACGAGAGTTCCTCCAGTCCGCAGTACATGACTGGGACGACGAAGATAGTGAGGATAGCGATGAGCATGCCTCCGAAGGACGGTATTGCCATAGGGAGCATGACGTCGGCGCCGCGGCCGGTTGCGGTGAGAACGGGCAGCAGCGCGAGAATGGTCGTGGCGCTGGTCATCATGGCTGGTCGAGCGCGGCGGGTGCCGGCTTCAACGGTCGCTGCTCGGATTTCGGAGATCGTCTTCGGCTTGTTCTTGCTGAAGACTTGCTGGAGGTAAGTGCAGACGATGACGCCGTTGTCGGTGGCGATGCCGAAAAGGGCGAGGAAGCCGACCCAGACGGCGACGCTTAAGTTGATTGTCCCCATCTGGAATAGATCTCGGATATTGTTGCCCATGAATTCGAAGTTCAGAAACCATGGTTGACCGTAGAGCCAGATGAGCGTGAAGCCGCCGGACCAAGCGAAAAGGATACCGGAGAAAACGAGAAGCGTGGTGGAGACTCGCTTGAATTGGAAATAGAGAATCAGCCAGATGGCGAAGAGCGCGATGGGCAGTACGACCTTAAGCTTCTTTTCGGCTCGGACCTGGCTTTCGTAGCTGCCGATCGCGACTGGCATTGGAACGCCGGAAGGTGGAGTCCATTCTCCGGTGTCGATTTTCTCTTTGAGAAAGGCGTTGGCTTGTTCGACGACATCGACTTCGCTGTTGCCTGACTTCATGTCGAAAATCACGTAGCTCACCAGAAAGGTGTTCTCGCTCTTTATGACTTGCGGACCGCGTAAGTAGTTTATGGATGCGAGCGCTTTTATCGGGATTTGAGTTCCGTCTGGCGCGGCGACGAGGATGTTTTCGATTTCCTCGATACTGTCGCGCAGTTCGCGTTGGTAGCGGACGCGCACGGGATAGCGCTCGCGGCCTTCGACGGTTTGGGTGAGCGGCTTGCCGCCGATGGCGACTTCGATGACGTCTTGAACCATCGCGATCCTGAGACCGTAGCGAGCGATGGCGTCCCGATCGATGTCGATTTCGAGATAGGGCTTGCCGATGACGCGATCGGCGAAAACCGTTTCGGGATTTATGGAGGGGACTTGCTTGAGCAGTTGCTCGAGCTCGAGCGCCGCTTTCTCTATCGACTCAAGGTCGGGGCCTTGGATCTTGTAGGCCATGGGCGCTCGAACGCCGCTTTGCTGCATGATGATGCGGGCGGCGATTGGCTGTAGCTTGGGAGCCGAGGTGGTGCCGGGGATGGCGGCGACTTTGACGATTTCGGTCCAAATGTCGTCGGGAGACTTGATCTCATCGCGCCATTGGCGAAACGGCTTTCCGTTTTTGTCGGGAATGAGCTCATTGTCGGAATCGCGGCGGAACGTGTCAGAAGACGAATCGTAAGCGAAGTTCCGAAACCTTCCATTGCTGTCTGTTATGTATTCAGATTTGTAGTTTATGATCGTTTCGATCATGGAGATCGGAGCGGGATCAAGCGGGCTTTCGACACGCCCAATCTTCCCTACGGCGCTTTCGACTTCCGGGATGGAATTGATCGCCATGTCTTGTTTGCTGAGAACATCCATGGCTTCGCCGATGGAAGCGTGCGGCATCGTGGTCGGCATCAACAAGTAGGACCCTTCGTCCAAGTTCGGCATGAATTCCTTTCCGAGGCCGGGTACGGAGTGGGAGACTTTACTCCAGGCACTGGTCTCCTTGATCCAGTTCGGAGCCCAGGCGAACAGGTTTCCGAAGCCAAGCCAAACGGCAAATCCGAATACGACGATGAAGCCGCTAAACGAAAGAAAGGCCCATTTGATTCGGAGAATTTCACTCAGGAGGAATGCGTAGTATTTTATAAAAAGATAGAACACTCCGAGGAGCCCCCCGATAGCGAGGATCACGAAGAAGGCGTTTCCGAAATCGCGTTCGGCGCCGAGCGGTTTCCAGTCGGCGGCGAGCGTCAGCGCTACAACAAAGGCGACGATGAAATTGAAGCTAAGAAAGATCGTCTTTCGGATTTTTGCGGGAAGCCGATCTTGGGCGAGATTGAAAACTGCGGCGGCTATAAGGATTAGTCCCAGCCACCAGGTGAACCAGCCGATGAAAATTGGACCGAGCAGACCGACTAATCCAATCCCGCTCCACAATCCGCGCTTGGACCAAGCCGTATTGAATCGCCTCGCGATCAGCCAGTGCGCGAGCGGGGGGATGATCGTGAGAGCGACTATGATCGAGCCGATGAGGGCGAAAGTCTTCGTGTAGGCGAGCGGCTGGAAGAGTTTTCCTTCCGCGGCTTCCATCGTAAAGACCGGTAGAAAGCTGATAACGGTCGTGAGTACGGCGGTGACCACGGCGCTTCCGACTTCGGAGCAGGCCTGGTAGACGACTTCCAGCCGGTTCTCGTCCGGCGGCGCTTCGTCGAGGTGCTTGAGTATGTTTTCAACCAATACGACGCCCATGTCGACGATGGTGCCGATAGCGATCGCGATGCCGGAAAGCGCGACAATGTTGGCATCGACATTAAAAAGCTTCATCCCGATAAACGAGAATAGAACCGCCAAGGGCAGGACGCCTGAGATGATCGCGGCGCTTTGCAGATGAAGCATCATTACGACAACGACGATGATTGTAACCAGAATTTGCTGACGGACTGCGCCTTCAAGGGTTCCGAGCGTTTCGTGGATGAGATCGGTTCGGTCGTAGAATGGGACGATCTTCACTTGGCTCTCGGTTCCGTCTTCGAGCGTTTTCTTGGGTAGTCCCGAGGAAATTTCGGCGATCTTCTCTTTAACACGCTGGATGACTTCGAGCGGATTTTCGCCGTAGCGAGCGACGACCACGCCACCGACAGCTTCGGCTCCAGCCTTGTCGAGAGCGCCGCGCCTGAGCGCTGGGCCGAATTCGATCTCGGCGACTTGATCGAGAGTTATGGGAACGTTGTCGCGCTGGACGATGACGGTGTTTCGCAAGTCTTCGAGCGATTCGAGAAAGCCGAGGCCGCGGATGATGTACTCGACGGCGTTGATCTCAATGGTGCGGGCTCCCACGTCGATGTTGCTTGAGCGAACCGCGTTAAAGACCTCGTGTAGAGCAATGCCGTAGGTTCGTAGCGCGTCTGGGTCGACGTCGACTTGGTATTCTTTGACGTAGCCGCCGATCGAGGCGACTTCCGCTACGCCATCGACGCCTTGCAAGGCGTAGCGGACGTACCAGTCCTGAGTTGAGCGCAGTTCGTGGAGGTCCCAACCGCCGGAGGTTTTTCCGTCGGGAGTGTATCCTTCGAGCGTATACCAAAAAATTTGTCCGAGGGCGGTGGCATCGGGGCCGAGTTGGGGCGAGACGCCTTGCGGCAGTAGTCCGGCGGGGAGGCTGTTGAGTTTTTCTAGGATGCGGCTGCGCGTCCAATAAAATTCGGCCTCTTCTTTGAAAATGATGTAGATCGACGAGAAGCCGAACATGGAATAGCTGCGGATCGTTTTGACTTCCGGCAGGCCGAGAAGAGCGGTCGTCAGAGGATAGGTGATCTGATCTTTGATATCCTGTGGAGAGCGACCCATCCATTTCGTGAATACGATTTGCTGATTCTCGCCGATGTCCGGTATTGCATCAACGGGTACGGGGTCGCGCGGAAATGATTCGAACTTCCAGTCGAACGGAGCAACCATGATTCCCCAGAGTATCATCGCCACTGTGAAAAGGAGGACGACGAGCTTATTCTCGAGGCAGAATCTGATGAGTTTGTTGATCATGGGAGAGTGATTATTGGCACCAAAAAAGCACGAGAAGGCGCAAAACGTCGGCTGTAGGAGCCTGCTTGCAGGCGATTTTCCTATTTCGGCACAGTACGTAGCTAATCGCCTGCAAGCAGGCTCCTACAGTTGAATTCTGTGGATCGATTCGGACCGCCTGGCAATCGGTCCCTACCTTGCGTTGCTTTTGATTATTCATCTATGCAGTTGTCTAGTATGTCTTCTTCAATTCGCCGCAGGTTTGCATGACGGTTCCTAGATAGGGGTTTTGAGTGTCGGGAGTGGATTGCAGCCAATCGGCTCCTCGGTCGGGATAGGCCATGGGGCAATAAATTTGATAGACCTCACCCTCAAATGCGGTGGGGTTCTGTTCGATCGCGTTTGTCAGGGCGATGGAAAGCGTTTCGAAATGCGGCTTTCGGATTCCCTCGAGCGAATCGCTTGCGAGCATCTCGTGAATGAGATCGCCGGCTGGTCCAGTGTGGCCGGTGACGCTCATCATTTCCATGAGGGCCGCTTTGGAATTTTCCAGATCGTCTTTCGCGAGAGCGGATTGCAGTACGAAGTACTTTGGAAGGACGCTTTTGGCTGTATCGATTTCAAAGCCGAGGGCCGCTTTTTCGACTTGCTGGCTTGAGCCCGAAGGCGCGCTCATCTCACCATGATTGTGGCCTGGCATCGAGCCACCGCCTTCGGGATTCATCATGCTGGGCTTGGCTTGGATCTGAAGGGCGCTGTCGATTTTGAATGCCCCGTTGGTGACGACGCGATCTCCTTCGTTCAGTCCGGACGCGACGACGAAGAAATCTCCGGCTCTTGGGCCGAGCTCGATTTCGCGGCCTTCGAAAGTGGGGCGACTCGTATCGGGTATTTCGATATAGACAACGGCGCGACTGCCAGTGCGAAGCACAGCGGAGGCGGGAACCACAAGGGGAGCTTCCTCGTCCAAGGTCTGTACGTAGCCGAGTTGCTCGGCGGCGACGAGATCCATGCCGCAAATATCGCATACGCCGGGCGCATCTTTGACTATTTCGGGATGCATGGGGCTGATCCATTTGCCTGCGAATTCGGGGGCATATACGACTCCTGCCTTGGCCACTTTCGAGTGGGCGATCGCGCGGGCGAACATGCCGGGCTTTAGTTTCGCATCGGTGTTGGGCACGTTGACGCGCACAGAAACGGTACGGGTCTTTCGGTCGATTTCGGGTTCGATGAATGCGATGCGTCCGCTGAAGCTGGTCTCGGGAAAGGCTTCTACTGAAAACGAGACCGATTGGCCGAATCGCAGCCAAGAGAGATCGGATTCGTAGGCGTCGAGTTTGAGCCAGAGTTCGCTGAGATCGACTATTTTGAATAGGATCTCGCCGGTGTTTAGGTAGTCTCCCTCGTTCACATTTTTGGATACGACGATTCCGCTCATTGGCGCTTTAAGTTCGAAATAGTCTTCGGCTTTTCCGGTTTCGATGATCGCGTCGATTTGCTCAGGGAGGAGATCCCAGAGTCTGAGCTTCTCTTTGGCGGCGCGAGATCCGGAGCTGTTCGGGTCGAATCGATAGGCGGAGAGGAGTTCGCTTTGAGCGGTGAGCAGTTCCGGACTGTAGACGCGAGCCAGGTGTTGTCCCTGTTCTACGGATACGCCGTTGAAATTGACGAAAAGCTCGTCGATGCGAGCGGGGAAGCGGGCGG
>JAJFLS010000105.1 GCA_021772595.1 Opitutales bacterium | reverse complement strand
GCGAGAAATTCGCCCTTGGCCTTTGCCGCCATTTTAGCTTCGTCGAAGGCGACTTCGAGTTCCTCGTTCATGACTTGGAGCTCCGTCGTCCGGCGCTCCACTTTGTCCTCGAGGGAGCCGACGAGCCGGGTGAAGGAGTCGGCGAGGTCCGTGACTTCCTTTGGGCCTCCGTTGGAGAATTTGAAGCGGCTGCCTTCGTCCAGAGAGCGTTTGGCTTCTTTGGATAGGGCGTGAAGCGGCTTGGTGATCGCCATGGTGATGTACCACCAGAGCAGTCCGACCCAGACGAGAAAGGCCGCGATTAGGATGGGAATGACTATCCGTTCCCTGTCCTGGGCGGCCTTGTAGATAGCCTTGTCTAGTATCAGGGTTTTGGCTATTTGCTCTCTAAGCGCTTGGATGGCTCTGAGGGCGTGATTGTTTTCCTCGATTATTCCGGCAGATAGTTCTGCTTTCTCGAAATCCCAATCGTCTATATGAATCTCAGAAACGCGTTCCAGACGGCTCTGGTGCGAGTTGAGATAGTCCGTTACGGGTTTGAAGGATTCCGGGTCTAGCTCGCCGCTTTCGATGAGGGATTCCTGGATGTCCATTATGATCGAGCCGAGGTTCATCGCCCCATAGGTCAGATTGGTTTGGCCAGAGTCGAAGATGAGATCGGAGTAGAGCATCCATTGTTGGATCAGCTCGTTCATTCGGGAGAAGTCGCGTTGGATGTTCTGCGCGATATCGAGATGATTGCGTGCGACGATGACCTTCTCGTCCTGCTTGAGCGATCCCCAGAATAGGCCTAGGCCGGCGAGACATAGGCAGAGGAGGAGAAACGCGTTGTATGACTTTACTCTCATCGGTCAGGGCGTGGTCGCCAGCTCGCTGTCGGGCTGCATGTAGGTTGCGAATACATAGTCCCGGTCGCTCATGTTGGAATGGCACTCGATGCAGCTCGAGTAGAGCAACTCGTTCGAGCTGTTTCCTTCCGCGATGATTGCTCCCGATTGGGAATTCACCCAGATGTACTTCCAGTTTCCGTACTCGTCGTCGTATCCTTCGGGGAGCTTCTCCATTAGTGTCAGTATGGTTCCCTCTTCGCGCTTGTCGTCCTTCGCGTTGAAATGCTCTTTGAGGAAGAGCGACCCGATCGGGTATTTCTTGAAGTCGGGGCCGGAATCCTCGTCGAAGTCGTCGTTGAGGTAGTGCTTGATGAATTCCTTATAGTTGTGCTTGTAGATGGATTCTCCCAATTTGGCGTAGATGACGATGAACTGATTCCAATGAAGGCCGGAAAATTCGTATCCGGTTAACTGTGACCAGTCGTTCTTATAGCCTTTCAGCATCGATTCGAGAGACTGGGGAATTGAGGATTGAATCGAATCGGTAGCGGCCGGGGACGGTGGAGCCGCTTCCGAAGCGATCGCTGGGAGCGCGATGGCGAAAGTAGATAACAGAATGCTGCGTATCGCTTTCATCCGGGCTATCGCGATAGGGTTAGCGTACCGTAGGTCTTGCCGCTGCGCGTGACATCGACCGTCACTTTGTCGCCTTCCGGGAGCGTCACTTTGATGGGGTCCATGCGGGGGAACCACACGACGAGTTCCTGTAGTGAATCCGGAGCCCCGGAAAGGGAGAAATCGTATTGGAGCGCGTCGTCCTCCATTGTGATGATGGAGTAGTACCGCGACGGGACGTTCGCGATGTAGCTTCTCATCTGCGGGTGGATTTTGCATCCTACGCGGACGACGTCGCCTTCCGCCCAGTTGACGACTGCATTCGCTTTTTCTCCTGGAGGAATGAGCCCGACATCGAATTGGGCGTTCTTTTTCAAGTCGTTGGCGAAGATGTTGTGATTCATCACGTCGGAGTTGAGGAAATCGATCGAGCATCCGCTTTTGCCGACGACGAGTCGCGAGGAGAAAGTCTTGTTGGTCTGATTCAGTTGTCCGCAAATCTCTGGCCCGGATCCAGGACCGTCCGCGAAGTAGGCGAGGGCGACATAGGGCTTGCGCTCGTCGAATTTGAAGGTCCCGTCGACGGATCCGGCGTAGCTCGCGGTTGCTAAGAAGCATAGGGCGAGGAACGTAAGCAGCTTCTGCGTGTGGCTTGTGTTCGGTTTCATCTGAGTGTGGCTAGTTTTCGTTTTCTAGAGGGCGATCTATGAAAAGGGGTTGGTTGAGCGTTCCAAGGAAAGCAACGAGGTCGCGGATTTCGTCTTCGCTCAAATCGAGCGGCTTGATGACATCGCTAATGCCGTCCCCGCGATCTCCACCTCGGCTGTAGAATTGTACGACCTCTTCGATCGTCCCGAGAGAACCGTCATGCATGTAGGGAGCGGAAAAGAGGATGTTTCGGAGACCAGGCACTTTGAAGGCGCTCGAAAGCGTCTCGTCTCCCGTGACGTTTTCGCGGCCGAGATCGCTACTGGCGAGGCCGATGTCGTGGAAGCTGTTGTCGGTGAGATTCGGTCCGCTATGGCAGAGGATGCAGCGAGCTTTGCCGGCGAAGAGGACCATTCCTCGCTCCGCGACCGGGCTGATGCTGCGTTCGTTGCCTGCCAAGTAGTGGTCGAAGGGAGTGGAATCAACTATGATCGTGCGCTCGAATGAGGCGAGAGCGCTGGCGACGCGATCGCCAGTGATCTCATCGCTGCCGAACGCTTTCTTGAAGTCCCGCTTGTAGCTGGGGATTCCGTCGAGCCGCTTCAGTAGAGTTTCGAGGGACATGTCCATCTCCGCGGAAGACACGATCGGGTCGAGGGCCTGGTGCTCTAGCGTGGCGGACCGCCCGTCCCAGAAAAACATAACGTTCCAAGCGAGATTGTAAAGGTGAGGCGTATTCCGTTTTACGGGCTGGCCGTTGGCGCCTAGGCTGAATCGAAGCCCGTCGCTGAATCCGAGGTCGGGATTGTGGCAAGTGGCGCACGATTGCGATTTATTGTTTGAGACTCGATTGTCGAAAAAGAGACGCTTCCCGAGGGCGACGCTTTCCGGATTGGGCTCCTCGTCGTTCGGGTATTCGATGTCGAAGGTGTCAGGAGTGCTGAACTGGGCTTTGGCATTATCTAGCTCAAGCCCGCCGACGATTCCCGAAAAGCTTTGGGATGTCGATAGCAGCGCAATCGTAACGACTGCGCTCGCTGTGCTGAGAGTCTTGATTTGCATGCCTGGGTAAAGAGAAAGAGCGGCGAGGAGGGTGCCGGTGAGAATTCGGTCACTCTTCTTGTGAACAATACTATCGATTGCTCATATCCGATGAGGAGTCGCAATTGGGCAATTCACGTTTGTTTTACCGCAAATCGAACAGTATTGAATAGACTGCGTGAAACTAACAATTAGGCCGCGCAGAGTATCCCTATCCCCATGGTGGCGCTGGTTTTAGCGAGAGCCCCTAGTCGAACGATCTTATGAGCGAAAGATACGCGTTGCTGCTGTCTTCGAACTGGCCGAAGAAGGTGTCGGGGCGGTCGCCGAAAAAGAGGTTCACTCCGGCGCTGGCTTTCCATTGATCGTTAATGGAATAGGAAACGTGCGGCCTAAGGTAGCCGTCGCGATCGGTTGGCGAGTAGAAGGCGAAAATCGAGAGTTGCAGATTCTGCATGAGCATCCGCTTGGTGATTCTCGTCGTGAGGACCTGGCGAGTACGCTTGGGGGGCGTCGCGCTGGCAGGTAGGGCGGCTCTTAAATTCGAGTAGTCGGCGATTCGCTCGAAGTAGAACTGCATCGATCCCGTGAGATCGGTAGCCAGTTCGCGCTCGAACCCGAGGAGGAAGCGGGATTCGGAATTGCGAATGCGTGGGTTGCTTCCGTCTGTGTCGTCAAGGCTTCGGTAGTGTCCGGCTTCGATATTCGCGATGCCGCCCGCAAAAGGCTGGCGCCAGCTGGCGCTGACAGCTTCCATTCTCGGAAAATTGGCTTGGCTCGAAACCGGATCCGAACCGGCGGGCTGCTTCCAGTATCCTTTATGCAGGTACACGGCGGCCTCGGCAGCGCCGAACAATCGATGCGCCCGGGCTGAGAGTTCACCGCCGCTCGGGTGGTCTGGGCGAACGATTCGATTTCTGCCGGCGAAAGTATCGGACTGCGTATCGAAGTATGAGATACGCTCGCCAGTCACGAATCGGTCTGGGTCAAACTCGGGCGTGTAGACAAGGTCTAGATTTACGGCTTTGGAGAATAGGCTTGTCTTGATCGCATCGCTGGGAGCTTTCAGATAATCCTCTTCGCGGCCTAAGAGCAGCGCTTGCCAATCCTTGGGGAATAGATCGCTGATGAAAAGAAGGTCGCCAGTGCCCCAGGTCGCGATCTGGCGGCCGATCTTCAAATCGATGAAATCTAGCGGCTGAGCGGAAAGCCAAGCTTCACGCGGATCGATCCAGCCTTGCCCGTTTCGCAAGTCGATCGCCGAAGTGTCCGCCAGGAAGTCCGCGATCCAGTCGAGCGTGACGCGATAGCTCGCTGCCTTGCTGGAGCCGGAAAACTGCGTCTGCAGCCGCAGCTCGCTGAGAGCCTCGTCGTCGGAATACGGGTTAGACTGGAGAAGCGTTCCGGAACGCGCTTCGAGAGTGGTTCTGATGCGGAGTTTCGAAGTTCTTCGCTGGGCTGGCTCGTTGGTATCAACTTGCGGTTCTACTTGTGTATCCAGTTCGGCGAGACCTGGAGGGAGCGACGGTTCCTCTTTCGGCGGCGCGTCATCGAGTCCCGGCGGTAAGCTTGGCGCTTGGCCTAGCAGCCCCGCGCATTGGCTGAGGGCGATAAGCAAGAATGTGAGTCGGAATCGCATTGAGCTAAAATTCGAGGAACTCAGTGGGCGGATTGCGGAGGTAGCGTTCCGAGAAAATGTTCTCGGCGAGACCCGCGTCGTACTCGACTCGCGCATAGCTAAGCGTCGTACTGCCACTTCGAATGAGATCCGTCATCTTCGAATGGGTGACCGTTGGATGGCCGTTTATCGTTTCGACCTTGAGAGCCTCGTAGGTGCGGTAGGCGCTGTCATTGTCATCGTAGTACTCGCTTTTGACTGCAATGGATGAGTCCTTGTGTATCCACGATTTAAAGTAGGAGAACTCTACGGCGTCCGCTTGTTTAGGAACGCTTTTCAGGACGTAGTAATGCTCCGTTTCTTCGAGCAACTCGTGGCGGTCTTCTTGAGGAGAGCGGCCGGATACGTCTTCGTAGAAGAAGTGGGATCCGACGAAACTCGTGCGTTCGTCACTGGCGGCGATGCGTCGAACGAGATCCAAAGCGGGAAGATAGAGCCAGCGATCGTCGTTGGCTAAAGGTCGCTTGCGCACCAGGAACGCAGTATCGGCGACGTCGGCGGGCTGGCGGAAATAGACGTAGAACTGCTGGTCCTCCAAGTCTTGCCCCGCGTCGCGTCTCAGGATCACGAACTCGCGTTGTCGCTCACGCCCTTGTTTGTCGGTGATCTTCATCGATACGATGGCCCGTCCGTCGTTGCCCTGATAGTAGGCGGCCTTGGCTGCGTTGTCGGCGATCGTTTGGGCGTCTTGAGCCGAAGCGGAAAACGCGGATCCCAATGCGATTGATACAAGTAATGAAATTTTCATGACAGTGATCTTTGCTTAGGTTCTTTTTTAAGTCGTGGGTTGTGGGCGGGAAACAGCTGTTTCTGAAATACTGACATCAAAGCGGGCAAGAGGACCAAAGTCGCGATTCCGGCGGTTATGAGGATCGACGATATTAGGAATCCAACAGTCTTGTAAGGAACCAGCGGAGCCAGCAGGAGCGGCAGGAACCCGATTCCGATGACGACAATGTTCCGGCTGATAGCTCGCGCGGGCTCGTCGAAAAGAGCGGCGAGCGTGTCATTCCAGTTTCCGTAGATCTCGTGCAGGCTTCGACTTCGGACGAGAAAGTGAATAGCGTAGTCGATGGCCAGTCCTAGGCTAAGCGATGACAGAACGGCGACAGGCATATCGTAGT
>JAJFLS010000104.1 GCA_021772595.1 Opitutales bacterium | reverse complement strand
CGTCGTTGATGACGGCCCATTTGGGCTCGGAGCCATGGCGTTTGAAATCGGCACGGAGCGTTTCCGCTTGCTCGCGAGCTTGGGAAAGCCGTTGGCGAATGTCGGGCTGATCGACAAGCTCTTCGACGGTTCTGAGGCGTTCAGCCCAATCGCCGAAACCTCCACCAGTGATTGGCGATTGGTCGCCGGCTCCCCGACTGTTGGAAAATTCTCTCAGGAATTCGTCGAGGGTCGACGCGATGTCGCGGGGTCCGCCTCCGCCGCCGCCACCGCCGCGAGTCTGGCCAGGTTGTGACTGGGACGATGGACTCGGCGAGCCAGGGCTTTGACCCGGCTGGCTGCCTTCGCCCGGTTGCTGGGCAAGCTGTTCACCCGATTGGCCGGATTGTCCTTGTTCTCCCTGCTGACCCTGCTGTCCCGATTGGCCTTGCTGTTTAGACTGTCCTTGTTGGCCTGATTGACCCTGTTGTCCGGGTTGTTGGGATTCGGCAATTTCTCCGGAGCCGCCGGGTTGTTGCCCTGGCTGCTGTCCCGGTTGCTGGCCGGGCTGTTCGCCGGGCTGGCCTTGTTCTTGCGAGGAAGGGTTTTCGCCGCCCGGTTGCGATCGGGGTTGCTCGTTGCTGGCGATCGATTGGCCGGGTTGAGAACCGTCTGTAGGTGAATCTTGGCTACCATCCTCGTTGGGCGATCCGCTTTGATTGCCGGGTTGCTGGCTAGGCTCGCCGCGTTCGGCTTGGAGATCTCTTGTCAGAGCATCGAGTTCTTCTTGGGCGAATCGAAGCGTTGACGCTTCGTCACCGAGCACTGTGCTTGCAGCTTGTTCGACGTTTCGTTGAAGCTCATCAAAGCTTCGTTGCAGACCGGGTTGCAAATCCTGCGTTTGTTCGACGAAGCCTTGGCTCAGCATGTCGGCACTGGTCTGGAGCTGCTCGTCAATTTCGCTTTGGTTTCCTTTGCGAAGCATGTCGTAAAGTTCGCGGTGAAGACGCTGCTCGCTAAACTCCGAGGCTTCGGTGACCTCGCGTAGTTGATTCATGAGCCCATCGAGATCTTCTTGTTGCTCGCGCAATTGTTGGGCGATGCCGTCGCGTTCTTCGGAGTTGTCCAAGCGTGGGCCTTCTTCCTGGTCGAGTGTGTCAAGATCTTCGGCTATCGAGCGCTGATTTTCCGCTAGATCGCGGGCGGCTTTTCGTGCGTCGCGCAATTGCTCGGTAAACTGACTCGAAGTTTCGTTTCGGAAATTCTCTTTGAGTTCCTCCAGGTTTTCCTGGGCTTTGGTCCCGGTGGCGAGCGCTTGGGAGACCTCTCCCTTGTCGAGTTCCTCTCCGAGTTTTCGCATGTCGTCGCGAGCCTGGTCGAGTCGCTTGCGAGATTCGCGGTTGGATTCGTTGGATTGGAGACGATCCATGCGCTGGCGGGTTTCGTCCACATCTGCGAGCATTTGGCGTTGCTCCTCTTCGAGGCGCTTTAATTCGCGGCGAATCCGCTCGCGTTCTTCCTCGTCCTTGGCGGCTGCGATCGCTGTTTGAAGTTCTTGGAGGCGCTTGTTTAGATCTTGTTGTCGGCGGGCGAGTTCGCTGAGTTTGCTCAGAACTTGGAGTTGCTCTTTTTGTTCGGGCGATGTGAGGCTTTGGGCTTCGCTGGCGGTCTCGTAGCGGTTTTCTTCCTGTCGGAAATCAAGTTGGTTGAGTTGCCTTTGGTTGCGGGAATTCCCACCGCCTCCGCCGCCTTGGCGGGATTGGGAGACGTTGAACTCCTTGGGCTGCATGCGAAGCAGAGCTTGCAAAGCGCCTTGGGCGCTGGACCAGCCGGGATCGAGGCCGTCTTCGGTTTTATCCGTGATGACCGTATCCAGATTATCGATCACTTTTTCCATGAGCGTACTGGCGAGCTCGGCGGCTTTGCGGGGTCGCTCCTCTTCTATTTGATCTTTGATTCCCTCGAGCTGTTGTCGGATCTCTTTTTGGGAATCGTTGATGACTTGCGTGTCGTCGAGGAAATTCGCGTCGCGGCTTCCGCGCTGCTTGAGTTTCCAAATCGCGATGGCGACTTGGCGTTGCATATCGATCAGCTCTTCACCGGCACCGCCTCCTTGCTGGCCGCCGGGCGGGCCACCGCCGCTTTGGTTTTCGCGATAAATTTCTTCGAGTGAACGGACTTCCGCGTAAAAGAGATCGCCGGTTGAGCGTCGCGTGTCGCCATCCGGCCCGAAGTCGTCGGCCCAGACGAACCAGGAGAGAAGGTCGTCCGGTTCGACGGATTTCTCTTCCAAGGCGAGCGAGTCTTCGAAGTCGGAGTTGAGCATAGGTTGCTCGCCGTCCCGCATCGACTGATATATGGGTTGTCCGTCGCCGATGCTGTAGCCCAGACCGTAGTCGAGAAGTCCGAAGTCGTCTCGGGCTTCGCCTTCGAGCGCGATTTCCTCGATAGGCGAGACGCGTTGGTCGCCCTTGGGAAACGCAATCTTCAATTCTGGTCGTTTGTTGGGCAAGGCTTCGATTCGGATATCGGGCGGAAACGGATTAGTTCGGCCCTTTGCATCGGTAAGGTGGAGCGACATCAGTAGCGAATCTTCCACTACAAGGGAGGTTTCAAAGCGCGTGCGTTCCGGATTGGCCGCTTCGAGAATTCGTTGCTCGCCGTCTCTATCCACGAGCGTCGCGTGTTCGATCGGCTTGTTGGTGGTGAAGGTGTAGGTGAGGTCGGAACCTTCGACCGCGCTGACGCGCCGCGTATCTTCGATCACTCGATCGGGCCATTGAGTGTATTCGGGAAAGTCGATGGCCGCGTCCGCTTTGACGAGTGCAGGGAGATCGAAAACGGTTATTTGATATGAATCGGATTCGGCTCCGTCGTATTCGATTTTGTAGTGGATATCGGAATCGATTTTTTGCAGCGAATGAGCGAAAATCGGATCGGAAAGGCTTTGCCCCATAGGGCTGCTCGTTTGACTCCCGTCAGCGTGATAGGCGACCAGCGAAATATTTTTCGGCAAATCGCTGCCATCGAATCGGGCAGTTACGACCACCGTTGAACCGCGTTCGGCCTCGGCGTCTCCAGGATGAATGGTGAGCGAGGCGTTGATCAGTAGACTGACCGAGGCACGACGCTCGGCAAACGGGCGATCGAGGTAATAGGCGATCAATAGAAACGCGCAAATGGGAAGGGTCGCGGCGAGGTTTGTGGCGAACCGTTTCCGATAGCGTCTGGCGCCGGTTTCGTTCCAATCGCGAATGGTCGAGCTGTCGAGCACGTCGCGAATCAATTTGCGCTGGAGAAAATTGAGCGGCTCTCCGTCTTCGCCCTGTTCCATGGCGGTGGACAAGGCCTGCTTGAGAGAGGGCTGAACCGATTCGATGAGCCTGGCGGCGGCGTTAAAGTTCAGCGGTTCGCGGCTGGCGGCGCGGCGATTTAGGAAAAGCGTTCCCGCAATCACGGCTAAGGTGGCCACGAAAAGAAACTGGGAAGCGGCAGGAGAGGCGAGCGCCACCCCGAGAAGGACGAACGTGACAAGGCTCGCCGTGAGCCAGCGGCGCGTCTGGCGTTTCAAGAGGCGCAGGGATCTCAGTCGTTTAGCAACTTCGTGGACCTCCGACTTGAGCCTTGGATCAACGTTCGATCCCTTGATTGTGATCGGCTTAAAATTCTCCGAATTCATCCTCCTATCCTTTCCTCTCTCCCTTGAAGTTTTCGCGCGACGAAACTTTCGAAGGCGAGAATGGCAGCAACGGCGATGATTATCCATCTCCAAATTTGCTGCTGGTTTTCCAGCGTAACCGCGTTTTCGAAGCGCAGCGCAGATTCTTCAGCTTCCGCGTCGACGGCTTTCGCGACGGGCACATCGAAAGGCGCCCCGAGGCGTTCCCAGTCTTCGAGGGTGTGCGTGTCCCATTCGCTCTCTTCGGACGGCGTATGGAGAGCGACCCAACGTTCGCTTCGGGTGTCCTTAAGTTGATACAGGCCAGGCACTGTCGGGCGGTTCGAACTGAACGCGGCGGCATCGAAAGATTTCCACTGAGCGGCGTTATTGAAAAGGGTTTGGGCTTCGTCGATGTTGGCGATGCTCGGCTGATCCGGACCGCCGACTGCGCGTTCGAAGAGGCGTTGCAGCCAGGGAACGAATTTTGAAGAGAGCGCCCATTGGCTGTTGCGTGGCGACCAATCGCCGACCCAGATGGTCAAGTGGCCATTGCCAAGCGCGGCCTCCAGAACCGCAGGAGATCCGTCGTCGTAGTTCGCGATTGTTTCGATGCGGGAGCTTTCGGGAACGACCGCTGTATGCGTATGGTAGAAGCGAATACGCGAAAAATCGCTAAATCTCGGATCGGCGAAAAGACTGAACGACGGGTGCTCGAAGTCGATTTTTCCAATCCGCGAGTCCGTTTCATCGGTCTCGCCCGACGACCATCCGCTTTCGTTTAGAAACGCTTCGACCGATTCTATACGCGAAGGCTCGGAAAGGAGAAACAATGCGTTGGATCCATTTTCGATTTCGTTTCTGATTTGGGCGACGCGACTTTCGTCGAGCGCGGAATCGATTAGAATAAATTTGGATGCGTCGACAGGCGATGGATCGCTTCCGAAAGACACGACTGGGTCGATCCAGCCGGCAGTGGCGCGCTTTATATAGAAAGCGGCTTGATCCGGATCTTCGGAATTATCGGCGGCGCCCACGTAATCGATGGTGACCGGTCTGGGTTGTTCCGCAGCGATATGCAGTGTGTTGTCGAAGGATTCTCCGTCGCCGGTGAGTTCCACCTTGAAAGGTCCGGTCGCATTTTCAGGCGCTTCAAGCAGCAGCATTCGACTGTCGTCAGCTTGCGAATACAATTCGAGGGGATCGGAAAGAAGTTCATTCGAAGTGGCGTCGTATAGAGCGAGCGTAAGAGGTGTGGATTCGATTTGGCCGGAGCTCTGAATTCCGATTCTCAATTTCCTTGGAGTCCCTTCATCGCCAGTCCAGCCGAGCCAGCGAATTCCCGTGTTTCCCGCGTAAGCTCCTGTCGCGGTCTCAAGTTCGAGAAGCGTGCCCTCGGGCCATTCACGACCGGCAAGACCGGCGACACGCGCGGAGCGTTGCATGTCGGAAATGAGGAGGACTTTGTTTTTGGAGGGCGTGTCGGAGCGTTCGGCAAGCTGCTCGATCTCCGCCAGGTCGAGTTCGACGGCATCGTCGATGCGAGTGGATTCCCAGCCGGGCGATTGTTCCGAAAGAAGAGCGGCGGCCAACGATTGGCGTTCGTCGAGAGGCCATTCGCTCCACTGCTCGAAGGAGAGAAGGAGGCGAGCGTTTCTAGAAGCGGCTATGATCGCTAGGCTATCGCGGTTTTCCAAATCGCTGATGCGGCCTCGAGCTATTTGAATGGCGTCTTGCCATGCGCCTTGACGCTGCATGCTGGCGCTGCTGTCCAGGACGATCACTAAACTGCTGGGTGGCGTGGTCGAAGGAATGATCGGAATGTCCGAGTTGAAAAACGGGCGAGCGAAAGCGAACGCGAGCAGAGCGATGACGAGGCAGCGAAGCGCGAGTAGCCAAGGATTTTGGATACGGCTCTTGCGTTGCAGTTTTGGAGGCGACTCTTTTAGGAATTGAGTGGCGCTAAATCGAATGCGGTCCTTTGTCGCTCGACGAATCAAGTGAAACAGGATTGGCCCGATGACGAGCGCTGCACCCGCTAGAAACAACGGAGAAAGGACGTTCATCGGGACATCCTTCCGGTTAGCGGACGGCTGCGTAGAAGATCGAGCAATACGAAGTCGAGTGGCTTGTTGGTCGGCGCGATCAGGTGCTTGACGCCCCGCTCCTCAAGCGATTGCTGAACCTGGCCCTGATGTTCGGCGAAACTGGCTTTGTAGGCGCTACGCGCTTCGGCTGGATCGATGTAGAGGCGATTGCCCGTTTCGAGGTCTTCCCATTGGGCAGCTTTGCCGAAGTCGAGATCGAGCTCGGCGGAATCGAGAATCTGCAGAGCGCGTACGTCGTGGCCAGCGGCAATGAGTTGCGCGAGAGGACGCTCCCAATCGCTCGGAGGCGAAAGAAAATCGGAGAGGACGAGAATCAAGCTCCGCTTAGTATTCAGGATCGCGGTTTGCTCAAGCGCCTTGCCGAGATCGGTTTCATCTCCGTCGGCCTTTCGCCCTAGGAGTGACAGAAGTCGGCGGAACTGACCGGGCCGCCAACGAGCGGGAAGATACTCGCGAAGCTCTGAGTCGAAAAGCCCGAGGCCGACAACGTCGCGTTGTTGAAGAAGGAAGTAGGCGAAGGTCGCGCCTAGCGTGCGAGCGTATTCGGCTTTGGATACTTCTCCAGATCCGAAATCCATGGACCGGCTTGTATCAATTAAAAGGATGCAGCGCAGGTTGGTCTCGTCTTCGAATTTCTTGATGTATTCCCGGTCTGTGCGGGCGAGCACTTTCCAATCGAGATAGCGCAGGTCGTCGCCTTGGGAGTATTGCCGGTATTCGGTGAACTCGACTGAGAAACCTTCCAGCGGGCTGCGGTGCAGACCTGACCAAAGACCTTCCACTACCACGCGAGCTCGAAGCTCCAGATCGCGAATGGCGAAAAGGGCTTGAGGATCGATGCCTGTCGTGGCGGTCATGGAGAAATTAAGAATTAAGAATTAAGAATGAGGAATTTTGAATGGGCTCCTAGGTTTTGGATTCGATGAGGCGTTTTATGACGGTTTCGACGGTTTCGCCTTCGGCTTCGGCGCGGTAGTTGAGGAGGATGCGGTGGCGGAGTACGGGGTGGGCGAGAGAGATGATGTCCTCTTTGGTGACATGGGCGCGGGAATTCCAGAGAGCGAGCGCCTTGCTGGCTAGGACGAGTCCTTGGGCGGCACGAGTGCCGGCGCCCCAGCTGATCCATTCTTTGATGAAATCGGGAGCGTTCGGATCGCTTGGCCGCGTCGAGGCGGCGAGTTGAACGGCGTAGCGGACGACTTCGTCGGAAACCGGGACTTTTCGAACGAGCGACTGGAAGCCGATAATATCCTCGGCGGAGAAAACGGAATCGATCCCTTCGCTCGCTTTAGAGGTGGTCTTCTTGACGACATCGATTTCATCGGCCTCCGGAAGGTAGTCGATAAGGACGTTGAAAAGGAAGCGGTCGAGCTGCGCTTCGGGCAGCGGGTAGGTGCCTTCCATTTCGATCGGATTCTGGGTCGCCAGGACGAAGAAGGGCTCGGACAAAACGTGGCTCGCTCCGGCGGCGGTCACCTGATGCTCCTGCATTGCCTCCAGAAGCGCGGACTGCGTTTTGGGCGGGGTGCGGTTGATCTCGTCGGCTAGCAGCATGTTCGTGAAGATGGGGCCTCTGGCGAAGATCAGTTTACGGCCTTCCGGCGTGTCGGTGAGAATCTCGGTGCCGGTGATGTCGGCTGGCATCAGGTCGGGCGTGAATTGGATTCGCTGGAAATCCAGGTGGAAAGCCTGAGCGACGGATTTGACGAGGAGGGTTTTGGCAAGTCCGGGAGCGCCGGTAATCAGGCAGTGGCCTCCGGAGATCAGGGCGAGCAGGAGCTGCTCAACGACGGTCTTTTGGCCGACGATCACCTTGCTGAGTTCGGCTTCCACTTTTTCGCGACCTTCGTGCAATCGATTGAATGCGGCCTCTTGTTCTTCTGAAGTTTCTAGTAGGGACATGTTTAAATTAGGAATTAAGAATTAGGAATTAAAAAGTGGGATGGATTAATGGGTCATGGCGTAGAAGACGATGTTGATGCCCATGGGGTAGGCTTTCTTTTCGGCGAACTCCCGGAAGTACCATTCGTCTTCGCCTTCGCGCTCCCAGCCATCGCCGAGATCTGTATTGTGACAAATGATACACATGATGCGTCCATTGTCGTCGAAGATGGCTTTGTAGTGAACTTCTTCTGTGCCGGGGCCTTGATTGCTGACATTGTCGTAGCCGTAGTAGCGAGCACTTGTGGCGTGGTGAATGCTCGGGACCTGCGGTTTTTCGTCCAGGTCGAAGACGATGTGGAAAATGGGGTGTTCGATCGGGAGCTCGACGGGTTCGCGGTTTGGGAACACGCGCTTAATCTCGTAGTAGAAATGATCATACTCGTCATCGCCCCAGAAGTCGTCGACCATGAGGAAGCCGCCGTTTAGGAGGTAGTCGCGCAGCGCGGTCACTTCTTCTTCGAGGAAGATAAGTCCGCCCATGGCTGGCTCGACCATGTATAGGAACGGGTAGTGGGCTAAATCCTTTTGGGTGAGAGTGACGACCGCGGAATCGGGATCGACTTTGAGGCTCGTCATCTGCTGGAGCCGAAACGCGAAATTGAGTTCAGCGTCCGGGAAATCTGTGGCCCATCCGCCGCCGCGCCCGTAGCCGCCGCGTCCGCCCCAGCCGCGCCCGCCGCCACGTCCGCCGCCGCGCCCGCCGTAATGTCCGCCGGAGCTGTACTGGACGCGGGCGAAAGTGAAGACGTCGCTTTTAAATTCTTCGTCGACCTGCCATTCCGGGACGCCGGCGCGATCGTTGTAGGCCTGCCCGGATGCGAGGCTCGAAAGGAAGGCTGCGGAAGCGGCGATCAGGAAAAATCTAAATGCGTGGTGTTTCATTCGAAGAGAGTCGTATCGAGTTTAATCTTGTGGGCCGGCGACAGCGTGGTGGGGCGGCTTGTTTTTAACGTATCGAGCAACTCGTACGCGAGCTGATAACGAGGGGCCTCCTCTAAGGCCATCAAGGTGTGGCGGAGTGCGGAGTCGGGATCGCGTTTCAGAAACTGGCGGGCTAGCTGGTAGTGAACCGCGGCGATGTCTGGCGGGTCGAGATGAACGAGGACCTTGCCGGCCGAGATCGCGGGATCTTCGTATTGGAAACGCGCATGGGTGGCGAAGAGCGCTTTCCAGGGTTCGATGGCCATTGGCTTGATCGCGATCCAGGTGTTGGCCCAGCGAACGACGGATGGCGGATCGTCTTGCTCGATGGCTATTTCCATGAGGCGAACGACGGGTTCTAGGCGATGGCCTTCGTTGGTCGCGATAAGAGCGAGCGTATCGCGCTCCAGATCGATTTCGCCGAGCTCTCCGTAAACGTGGGCCAGCAGTCCGTGGACGTTTTCGTCACCGGGAATATAGCCGGTTTCGGAGACGATGGTTTCGAGCTCGGAGCGGGCGGTCTCCCAATCTTCGGATTCGATCAAGGGCTGGATCTCTTCCATCTTGTCGAAGTAGTTGGTTTTCGTGTTCAGCAATTCCACGGCTTTCTCAAGCGCTCCTTCGGCTCGGTCGAGAGCGTATGAGCCTCCAAGTTTTCTCGCCCGTTCTTTGGCTTGCGAGAGAAAGCGATCGTCAAGCTCGTCCAATGGCGCGACGTGCGCGGCGAGAGATTCGTTCATTGTGGAGCCGTCGGCTAAGTCCTTCAAGAGCTCTCTCATTGATTCGATGCCGTAGGCGTCATAGAGAAATTTGACGACGAGGTAGGATTGGAAATAGGCGAACTGAGTGTCTTCTCCAGTTTCCGCGCTGAGGAAGGCGGCGCTCATTTCGCTGATTTTCTGCATACGTCCATCGAGAATACGATCGCGGTAGTCGACCGTCATCATCTGGCCCCAAGAATTGTTTCGCTCGCGCTCTTCGTAGACGGAAATGCCTTCGCTCAACCAACGAGGCATGCGGTTTCGAGTGAGAGTCAAAGTGATGGTGTGACAGAATTCGTGATACAGAACCGATTCCCAATTCGCCAGACTCGTCGCCGGACTGTTGATGGTGAAGACCGGCCCGAAGCATACTCCGAGATAGCCGGGATTACCGGGTGTGCCGAAGGTACGTACTTCGAAGTCGGCGGGGTTGGGATAAATCTCGACGGTGGTTTTCTCCTCCAGCTCGACGCCGTATCGGGTACTCAGATACGCGAGGGCTGGTTCTAGGAGGTCGATCGCGCGTTGTCCGTATATGGGGGCTTCCTCTTTTGAAATGCGAATTCGGAAATTCTCCGTTTCGAGCGTTTCGAAATCGTCAAGCTTGTCGCGAAGAGTGACGAGATTGTAGGCGGAGACGTTGTAGGGATCGGCATCGTGGACTTGGTTTGCCAGGTCCCAGCCTTCGTCTTCGCGGCCGAGTCGAAGAAGATCTTGAGCCAGTTGCGTTTTGGCGGGCAGGTAGTTGGGCTGATAGGATAGGGCGATTCGCTGGGAAGCGGAGCCTTCTTTGAACCAGTATTTTCGAGATAGGTTTCTCCCGATCACATGGTCGACCTCTGGATTCGTTCGCCAGGTGGAGAGAGCTTTCTCGCGCAGGATATCTCCGACGGCGTTGTCGCTGCGGAGGTATGCGATGGCGGCTTTGAGAGCGAGCGCTTCCGGATGGAGCGGGTTGACCTCGAGGGCGATTTCCAATTGCTCCAACGCTTCGTCGTAGCCTTCGGCGTCAATGAAGTGCTGGGCGAGAAGGACGCGGGTGCCTGGATGGCGCTCGTTGATGGAGAGGGCGTTTTGAGCGTACTTGAGCAATTCGGAGCGGTTGCCTTCAATAAAAGAACTGGCGAGTCCGTACCAGAGATCGGGATCGGCGGGGAAAAGCTTCAGGCCGTTCTGGAAATTCTTGGAGGCGAGGTTGTAGTCGTTTTTCGTGAGAGCGAGACGGCCGCTGGCGAGAAATGCGGACACGGTGGTGTCTGTTTCCGCTTGGGCACGTTTGAAGAAATTTTCGAGGACGATACGCGGCTCAATGCCGAGAAGGATGGCGGCTTCACCAATCGCCACAAGCGAGTCAGGATCGTAGCCCGATCGTCCGCGGCGGCGGAGGCTGTCGTCGATTTGGCTAAGCATGGACTCGGCGGCTTCCAATTGGTTCGCGAAAAACGCCGCTTCGCGGGCCATCAACCGCAGACGGATGCTGAAGTAGCGGGCAGAGACGCCTTCGCTCAATAGCTCGTAGGCTTCCGCGTAACGACCCGTCGTGAGGAGCGTTCTCGCTTCGACTCGCCACCAATTTTCGTTCCACGGCTGGGAATCTCTTCCGTTAGCGGCTGCTTGGAGAGCTTCGTCGTATTTGCCGGTTTGGTACAATTCCTCGACCTCCTTGATTTCCAAGAGGACGACTTCGGCGGCATCCTGAGCGCTTGACACGCTCATGAGCCCGATAGATGCGATCATCACCAGAAAAAGGGGTTTTATAGGGTAGATGAATCGAGATCGAA
>JAJFLS010000103.1 GCA_021772595.1 Opitutales bacterium | reverse complement strand
CTCGTTCGTTTGTAAGGCTATGCAACCCCATCGAGCCCGACTGGGCCAACTCTTCTGTGTTTTACGGTAATTCCTTCGTAAAGCGCCCAAATCGGCCTCTCCACTGCCCCTGACGAGACTCCTTCGCGCGGCGAAACCAGGTCCGATTCAGGCCTCCAGAACTTCGCGAACCTTCTGGGCCAAATCCACTTTCCGAAAGGGCTTCTGAAGCAAGACCACATCGCTCTCCAAAACGCCGTCGCCACCGAAAACACTCTCAGTATAGCCAGACATGAACATGACTTTCGTCGCAGGGTGCAGATGTTCCAAATTCTTCGCCAACTCCCACCCGCTCATACCTCCCGGGAGCACGGCGTCGGTCAACATCAGGTCGATCTCGGTATTTTCCAAAATGTCGAGCGCCGCCGAACCCGTCTCCGCTTCAGAGACGACATAGCCGAGACCCTCCAATTGCATTCTCGTGATCTCGCGAACGCTTTGCTCGTCCTCTACCACGAGCACACGTTCTCCATTGCTCTCTATCCGCTTCTTCGATTGCGTCTCGCTCTCCGTCGGTTTTCGGGCTTGCATGGAGCGGGGCAGAAAGACCTTCAGCCTAGTGCCGTAGCCTTCCTCGCTGTAGACCGTCACTTGACCCCCGGACTGCTTTACGAATCCATAGACCATGCTGAGGCCGAGGCCGCTGTGATTGCTCATGCCCTTGGTCGTGAAAAACGGATCGAAAAGCCGCTGTTGCACATCCATGGACATCCCCTCCCCAGTATCGGTCACAGCGAGCATCACGAACTCGCCGGGCTCGATTTCGGAGCTGGCGGCGTAAGCCTCGTCCACGGTCACGTTCACCGTCTCGATCGTCAGTTTGCCGCCCTTGGGCATCGCGTCGCGGGCGTTGATAGCGAGATTGAGAACGACGCTTTCTACTTGAGCCGGATCCGCTTCGCACGGCCAGAGACCGTCCGCGCATATCATCTCAATGGCAATTTCCTCGGTCAATGTGCGGCGCAGCAGTTGCCCCATTTCCGAAAGCAGCTCGTTTATGTCGATGACCTTCGGGCGCAACGATTGCTTTCGCGAAAACGCGAGAAGTCGGTGAGTCAGAGACGCGCCGCGCTTGGCCGCTCCGATAACTTCGTGAACGAGCTCGCTATCCATTCCATTCGAGGCCAATTGGTCTGCCAGAAGCTCGAGGTTTCCCATGATGACCGCCAGGAGATTGTTGAAGTCGTGCGCCACTCCGCCGGTCAATTGTCCCACGGCCTCCATCCGTTGAGCTTGCAGGAGCTGCTCCTCCGACTTCTTGAACTCTGTTACGTCAAGAATCGAGGCGGCAGTCCCAAGATACTCGCCGCCCTCGTCCCGTACACCGCGAAGGAAAGTCACGCATTCGATGATCCTCCCGGACTTCGTTCTGTAGCTTTTTTCCAAACTATGCTGGACGATTTCCCCGCTCATCAGATTCTCTATAACATCGAGGTTTTTCGGGACCTCGTCGCGAGTCGTTACATCCGAAAGGGTCATTTTCCCCAGCATTTCCTCTTTCGAATACCCAATCATGTTGCACCAAGTGTCGTTGACCTCGATGAATTCGAAGTCGTATCCCTTGACCACGGCGATTCCACAAAGGGCCGTTTCGAAAATCGATTGGTAATGCAATTCGCTTCCCCGGGCCGTCTCTAACGTCTTTTCCGCCACGGCTTTCTGGGATTGGAGCTCCCGGCCCGCCTTATCCAACTGGCGCTTCTGATCCATCACGCGCGTCTCCAATCCCCGGTTGCGGCTCTTCAATGCACGTAGCTTGACATAAAAAACGCACAAAATACCGCCAATCAGCAGAACTGAAATCGCGAAAAAGAGCCAGAGGCTCGACCCGCCGGACGCCTGCCCCATTAGCGGGTTAACACCATGCCAAGCAACGGATAGTGCCAACATTGCTGAGAGTGAATACATTAAGATTTTAAAACCAAGTACATCCGGATTCGTTATCCGTCAACGCTTCTGAGGAAAGTCGCCAATGAAAAAAAGTCCTTCCAAAAAAGTAAATTCCACGATCGCCCGTCTCACTCCGGCGCCCACGATCTCGAGCAAGAGAGAAGCCGCTCCCACAGTTTCGACCGTTTAAATTACAATGTTGTAATTTAAACGGTCCAAGCGACGTCCTAAGCTCTACGAGCGCTACCCCCCAGCCTCCTCGGAGCTAGTTCAGCAACTGCGGCAATCCGATTTGAACGCCGAACGCTCCCGGAGAATAGCATGCGCCCTCAAGCTTCGCCCCTTTGAGACAGCGCACGCGTCTCCTAATCAGCGAATCATCTAGCGCTCGAACATCCAGCGGACAGCAACGCCACGGTTCATGGCGAATCCGAAAGCGCCGCTCCAGCGGACCAATACGAGTATACGCCGAGTAGCGTTCCAAGAGAAATTCCGCTTCGCCACCCTTCTCGCATACACGAAGATCTGCCGCCGGATCCATTGTCGCTCCAAATGAAAACTCATCATTACCGAACAACCGCTCGACCCGACCCGCGGTCCGACCGCTCTCTTGATCGCAATCGTATTTAATACGCGCATACCGATAGGGCAGCCCGTAAGTCGCGAAACCCAACGGCAAGCTGCAAAACCGATTCACGAACTCCGTTATAAAATAGATACCCGGCTCTCCATCCTGTATCACATACGTCCTTACGTTTAGGAACTCATGAACGGTAAAAGGCCGGAGCAGCGGGACATGCCAGCCGGAAAGCCCATTCAACTCCATTCTCGTTACAGAGAAGCAAACCAAGCTCACATAAGCCTTCCCGCGATAGCGATCGAGCTCGAATGGGACGAGCGGCTGAACCGCATCGACATCGACCGAATAATTGAAAAAATGCAGGTTCTCCCAGTCCGCCGTAAACGCCATACGCGGCGGCTCCCCTGTCTTCCCACAATTGGTTCTCCGTAATTCAGTTTCCATCGCATCCTCCCTCGTTTAGCCCATAGCCCGCTTTCCCGTCGGTCCCGGGTTGATTGCGCATCGTCCCGTAAAACAATACCGATGCCGTGCCACCCAAAGATAAGTCGCGCACGTACAGCCGATCAGTGGCGGAAGCCGCAGAAACGCTGCCAACGGCCTCAGCCACCAAACTCGCCCCATTAGATACAAGATCGCATCCGCTCCTCCCAGACGTCTCCGGTCAACTGTCAGCAACTTCATCTCCTCCAAGCCGATGTCCCGCTTCAGAGCGAACAGCTTGCCAACCCAGTTTTCCTGCAGTTTCACGAACGCAACATTGCGCCTGCCCAAGACCCTGCCGACTACCCAAACCGCGCGCCGGCAAACCGAGCAGTCCCCGTCATAGAAAACCCAAGGGACGTTTCGTATTTCTTTTATTCTTTTCATTTCAGTATTTTCTGAAAATTAAATACACGTTGACCTTGAAATCAAGCACAATCGTCGCTAGCAGTCGCCCTAAAGCGCGAAAAATGGAATTGAGCTTCATCCGTTCGCCTCGATAGTGACGCTAACCCACCCACCCCAATCATTATGAAATCTCGGAACACGCCCCTACTCTGGATCGCTTCTTTGCTGATCCTCGCTACCGCTCCCCTCAACGGACAGAAAACCGACGAACTCCCAGCTTCGCTCCGCCCGATCGAGCAAACCGCGGCGTGGGCTTCAAGCTGGTGGATGCCGCGCCACAAGGAGAAGCTCGCTGAAGCGAAAGAGCGAGGCGACAAGGTCGAGCTGCTCTTCATCGGCGACTCCATCACACACGGCTGGAACGCCGGCCTGTGGGCGGAGCACTTCGAGAGATACAGAGCGTTCAACCTCGGATTCAGCGGCGACCGTACTGAGCACGTCCTATGGCGTTTTCAAAACGGCGCCTTGGATAATCTCTCCCCAAAAGTAACCGTCCTGATGATCGGCACCAACAATACTGGCGCAGGCGATCGCCAGCCGGCCAAAGACACCATTCGCGGCATCGAGGCCGTTATTGACGAAATCAACGAGCGCCTACCCGAGACGCAACTGATTCTCCACGCCGTTTTTCCGCGCGGCGCCAAAGCCGATAATGCTGGTCGCCTCATCAACGACGAAATCAACAAGTCCTTGCCCGAAATTGCCGCCGCGAAAGGAGCCGAGTTCCTGGATATCAACCGCCTATTCCTCGAAAAAGACGGCACGCTCCCGCGCAACATCATGCCCGATCTGCTGCACCCGAACAAAGCGGGCTACCAGCTCTGGGCGGACGCCCTGACCCCTTCCTTGAACCGCCACTTCGGCACGGAGAAGAAGGCGCCGCAGACAGAGGTCGTTTCCCTTTGGCCAAACGACGTGCCGCAACCCCACGACCGGACACTCGTCGAAACAAGC
>JAJFLS010000102.1 GCA_021772595.1 Opitutales bacterium | reverse complement strand
AAGGCGTAAACGAGAAATTCAACCCCAGACACAATGCGCAGAGGCGAATTTCTTAGAGGTATCAATGGAGTGGTTGCCGGAGGCAACGCCACAGTCAAGGGCGAGACCGGAAGACGGCATCACCGCTTGAAAGTTTTCTATCTGGAATCGGGAGTCCTCGCGGACCCTTCCACGACTGGAATTACCCGAATCGAGGAGCGTCTAAACGGCGTCTTGTTCACGGATCTGACGCCCGCTCAGGCTCGATCCATCTATCTGCTCAACGGCGGAACGCTTGGAACCGGAGAGATACCTCTCCCGAAATCCGAGCCATGGAAGGCTAGCCCTACCGGAGAGGAATCGACCTCATGGGACCTTGAAGGAGTCAACAGCTACAATATCGGGCTCAAGTTCGATGCTGCCGCGACTGCTCCCTCAATCCGGGTTTACGACGAATTCGACAATTTCCGCAACCTGGACAGCGGCAAGCCGTTCAAGGCCTTCGTGAAGCGTCTTCCAATCGCTTTCAACGCGGTTAGCGGATTGAACGATTTCAACAACCTTGATTTCCGTTTCCCGATCCAGCGTATCCACCTTTTCGCGCCAAGCGCGATTAATAGCGTCGAGGTACAGCGAGACGGTGAAGTGATCTACGAGGCGGACAACGCCGAGAACGTCCGAATCCTCGCTGACTATGGCTTGGATGTAGCCGCATCGGGTATCGAGTTTCCGCTCGTTTTCGATCGCGACCAACAGGCAAGCAGCTTTTTGCAGGCCCGTAGAAGCTTGAATCTACGAATCGACAGTTCGGCGGCCCAGGTAATTACGGCCATCGTCGAAACTCGCGTTCCGGCCATTCTTTAGCATGGCCCGGAAAAGCATAGTACGCCGCCTCGCTTGCGGGACCTCTGAACCGCCCAAAAAGGCGGTTAAGAAGAGAGCCCGCAATAAGGCCACGCCCAAAAAGGCGGCGAAAAGGAAAGCGAAAAAGAAAGCAGCTAAGAAGAAGTAGCACCCGTCACAATGGACCCTAACACGCCAGCAGTTTTTCAACGCCCGCAACTAGCGGGAGCGATTGACCGAATTTCCGGGGCTCTTTTGCCTATCGTGGATCGGGTAATCGAGTTCGAGGACATCAAGCGCTCGAACGGTCGGACGATCACAGCCGAGCCCGTAACGGGCTTTATCGACGATCCTAATCCCGAACGGGTTTTCAGCGCCGACAACGTCGCGAGATCCCGCCAGGAAAGCGCGCAGAAAATCGCCAGGCTGATTCCTGCGATAGTGATTGGCGGTTTCGTCATAATCGCCGCCGTCGCCGTCGCGAAAGTAGTCAGGAGCTAGTCAATGATTCCGGGACTTGGATCGATTTTCGGCGGATCGGGATCGACGATTCCATCGGCGGCGAACGCCAGGCAGGACTTGGATTTCGGATCGACCGGAGCCGGGATCGTTTTCGGCGGATCGGAATCGAACGACGCGGGAAACATGATCGCTATAGGAGCGGGACTAATCGCCCTTACGGCTTTGATAGTCGCGGTTAGAAAAAAATGAAATGGGACTTTTCAGCAGCAGCAAATCGAGGATCGAGAACAAGACCGAAAACAACGTTACCAATAATCAGGTGGCGGCGGGTTCGGACGGGTTCGCCGTAGGAGCTGGCGCGAAAGTAACCATAGAGAATTCCGACGCCGATGTTGCGCGGTCCGCGATCACCGAGTCGGGAAGAGTCGCCAGGGACGCCTTGGATTTCTCCGAGGACGTCGTAAGGGACCAATCGAGATTCGCAAGCGACGTAACGGAAAACACTTTCGACTTTTCGGAGGACGTCGTTGACCGCGTTTCCGGTCTTTCGGAAGAAGCTCTGGATCTTGCGGGCGATTCGGTCGAGGAAGGTTTCGGTTTTGGCCGGGACGCGCTCGATTTTACGGATACGATATTGGACGCACAGCTCGAGGCCAACGAAAGGGCTCGATCCGAAAACCTGAACTTCGCCAGGGCGTCACAGGAACTCACAGCCGCTCAAGCTGGAGTCGTTCCGCCAGCGAGCAACGACAAGCTAATCGGAGCCGTAATCGTGGCCGTAATCGCCACGACTGCCGCCCCAATAATCAGAGGATTTTTCAAGAGCTAATGGAGCCAAACGAAATACTCCCCCCTTCCGGTCTCTACTTTGTGAATACGGTTCCAGCTAATGGAACTTTCGATATTCAAGCCGAGGGAGATCACTTCTATTTCACGGAAAGCGAAGGCCGCTTGATCGTATCCACGGACAAGTCCGCCGCCTCTCCTTTCAGCGTTGGCGAGGGCGAAACGCTGCCGCCTGGAAACGAATTTAAAAACCTGGTACTCACGAACGAGACCGCCGACGATATAGATTTCGAGATTTTCGTTGGCCGTAATCGCCGTATAGATCGCCGCCTAAACGTCGTTGATGGAAGGCTCGCATCCGTTGAGCGAGTCATGAAGGCGAGGCTCGAAATGGATGTCTCCACCGTCGTTTCAATAGCGAATGCAGCGTTCGAGCTTTTCGACGGCGTGGCAGTGGCTCCGCACGTTCAGCGGGACCATATGATCGTAACCAACGAAGACCCGAACAGCGATCTAGATTGGGCCGATACGAGCGGAAACGTGGGCGGAAAGATCGGCCCGAAAGAGAAGATCAAGCTCGAAGGCGACGACGCTATACGGATCGCGAACAGCTCCGGAGGGGCGATTACATGTAAAATCACTGAATGGTGGGTTGTTCTGTCGTGAGTAATCAAATACAGTCACGCCCTACCGCTCTTATTTTCGTCAAGGCTCCTAAAAAAGATGTCCTGGAGTTTTTCCGCGTTAACGGCCCCTCTTCTGCGTTCGATTCGTTCGATTACCGAATGGTTCTCGTTTCCGCTCCCGATCAGACTTTCGACGATCTTAGCCCGGTGGGCGCCGCGTTCGAGGATTTCAACTACAGAAGCGTAATAATAGAGCCGCCTGCCCAAACCCTGGACAATCTCGGAGCGCTAATTTCGAGTTTCGAATCTTTCGATTATCACCTTTCTGTGGTCCCCTCTCCCATTCAGACAATCGACGATCTGAGTCCGGTAGGAGCCGCGTTCGAGGATTTCAACTACAAGAAGGTTGTTATATCGGCGCCGTCTCAAACCCTGGACAATCTTTCCGCCGTGGGGGCCGCGTTCGACAGCTTCGACTATTCCGCGATATGAAAGCTATAAAGCCAAGAATTTGCCACACGTCATTCAAGGGCGTTTCGGGTTTCGTTTCGGTAGTCAGGCCGGACGGGAGAGAGACGCAAAAGCAGCGTATCAAGAATTTGATACTCGACCAGGGGCTTGACCTGGTGGGCTCGCAGAGAACCAACATGCTTACTCGGTATCTGGCTTACGGAGACGGAACCGCGCCGACGCAAAGGGACTCCTCCACTACCACCGCGAGTCGGACGGGATCGGCTGTAAATTCCTCCGCGAACTTCTTCGAGGCCGCCGACGTTGGAAGGCTCATAAAATGGGATTCCGGCGAAGAGGATTACATAAGCGGATTCACCGATCTCCAAAACGTCACTACAGTAGGAAGCGGAACGATAGCGAGTGGAGAGTTCACGATTTGGCACGTTGACGACACCGGGCTTGCGAACGAGCTAGGCCGGATTTCCACTTTCCGGACCGACACCGGAGATAATGAAACGACCGAATCGGCAGGCGTCGTTAACCACAAGCGAACCCATCTTTCAACCGCGTTTGTGGCTGCGGGTTCCGCTATAGAGCTGGGGTGGAGCGATCAATCGGGAGCCGGAAACAATCTATTTAACCGCGTCTTGCTGGGCTCGTCGATCAGTTGGCAAATAGGCGACCAACTCAAGGTAGAGTCCAATCTCGAATTGACTCAATCGCCGCAAACTTCGACCGCCCAGACCCCGACCGCCTCGGGAGACTGGACAACGCAGCTTGACGGCAACATGCAAATCGAAGGATACGGCCTATCTTCCATAGATTCGGCTGGAAACGGAGACGCCGCCGACACGATGGACAATTCGGGGAACGTATGCGAGCCGGGATTTAGCGGATCTTTCGATAAGGTGACGCTGGACCCGGACACGAG
>JAJFLS010000101.1 GCA_021772595.1 Opitutales bacterium | reverse complement strand
AAAGCACTGTCGCTTCGGACCGAGGCCGGTAGGGGCGAAGCGGTGACGGTGATGACGGGGCGTCCTTTGGTTCGGTGGGAGCATGTGCTCTTGGCTCTATTCGTCATTTTCAATGGATACATGGCGTTCACGACTCCGTATTATTTGGACCCCGCGAATCTGATGGACATGACGATGGTGTTTTCGGAAAAGGCGATCCTGGCCTTGATTGTCGCCTATCTGATCATCACTGGAAATTTGGACTTGTCGGTGGGTTCTATCATGGCTCTTTCTGCCGTAGCTATGTCGGTCCTTTTCGACCTTGGGGTGAATGTGTGGATTGCGGCGGCGGCGGGTGTATGCTTCGGTGGGATGTGTGGTTTCGTGAATGGTGTCATCGTCGCTCGACTACGGATTTCTTCGATTATCGTTACCTTGGCCACGTTTTCGCTGTTTCGCGGGATCGCGTCCGTGATGCTAGGGGACAAAGCGGTCAGTGGATTTCCTGGATCCTTTGGCTATCTAGGTTCTGGGTATATAGGCGATTCTATGGTGCCGTTTTCGCTGGTTTTCTTTATCGCGCTGGCGGCGGTGATGGGGGTAGTTTTGTGGAAGACCCGCTTTGGCCGAGCCGTCTACGCGATTGGTCGAAACGAGCGCGCCTGCTTTGCTTCGGGTATTCCGGTCGCGCGTACGAAGGTTTTGCTCTTCACCCTGTCTGGAATATTCGCGGGGGTCGCCGCGATGTTTCTCGCTTCACGCATCAATAATGTGCGTCCGAATATCGCGACGGGATTTGAGCTGGAGATCATTACAATCGTTATTCTGGGCGGAGTGATGATTGCGGGCGGGGTCGGCAATATTTGGGGAGTGATTCTGTCGCTCTTTCTCGTCGGCACGATTCGTTACGGACTCGGGCTTCACAACATCAATGCCCAGTATATGTTTTTAGTAATTGGAGGATTGTTGATCTTTTCGGTATTGATCAACAATCTCACGACCTATCTGACTTGCAGACGAGAGCTTCTGCAGGAGGGTCGAGCGAAATTGGAAAAGGATTCTGATATTTGATAAACCGCAGAGTACGCGGAGATCGCAGAGGATGTTATCGTACTGTCTCAGCGATCTCCGCGTACTCTGCGGTTAAATAATACTTACATGTTGATTTATCACTTTTAGTGGAATTGCTAATTCTTGCGATTGCAATGGGTGCCGTTTCACCTCATTTCACTTAATATGTTGTTTTGGACATGCTTTTGAAACGACGAAGAGAATCCTGGATTATGAAAAAAAAGATAATAACAAGTTTGATTCTAGCTGCCTGCTTGGCGGTTTTAGGCGGGTGCTCCAAGGGAGATGATGCAGCTGCAGGCAAGCCGGGCGAAGATAAAAAGGTTCGCTTGGCTCTGGTGGTGAAGAATATCGGCAACCCATTTTTCGATGCGGTGCACAAAGGTTGGAAGGAAGCCTGTGCCGAGCTGAATGTGGAATCCATTTATCGTGGTCCCGAACAACCCACTCCCGAAGGGCAGATCGAAATTATGGAATCTCTGCTGGCCCAGCGGGTTGATGGTATCACTTACGTGGCCAATGATCCGCAGTCGGTCGTGAATGTATCCAAAAAAGCAATGCGTCGGGGTATTGCTGTTGTGGGTTGGGAATCCGGTATCGTGCCGGAGAGCCGACACGTTTCGACGGAACCCGTAGCGGCCAGTCGAATCGGCGCGGAGCAAGTGCAAATTATGGCGGAGCTTATTGGGTTTAAAGGGGAGTTCGCTATTCTCAGCGCTGCCGCCACTATGGATAATCAGAATACCTGGATCCGGTATATGAAGGAGGAATTGAAGAAGCCCGCCTATGCGGATATGAAATTGGTCGCGGTAGTTTATGGGGATGATGTGCGGGAGAAGAGCTACAACGAAGCCCTGGGGCTGTTTAAATCCTACCCGGGCTTACGCGGTATCATCAGTCCGACTTCTGTCGGGTTGGCAGCCGCCGCCCGCGCGGTTTCGGATCAGAAGAAGATTGGTCAAATCGAAGTGACGGGATTGGGTTTACCCAGTGAGCTAGCTGAGTATGTGGGTAATGGTGCTTGTAAAACCTTTGGGCTGTGGAACCCGATCGATCTGGGTTACCTGAATGCCTACGTGACCTACCGCATTGCCCAAAAGGAAATAACAGGCAAACCTGGCGATGAATTCGATGCAGGACGTTTGGGGCATTATGTCATCGAAAAGCAGGAAGGCGTTGAAAACGGACTGATTTATCTAGGCTCGCTCTTTCGTTTCGATAAGGAAAATATCGATACCTACAAGACGGTTTTCTAGGAGACTCGGTTATCGTTTAAGATCGACACAAGAAATCCTATTGTCCCCGCGAAGTGCGGGGACACCTATTTGCCTTGAAGAGGCAACAAGAGAACGGAGTGAACGTTGTTAAAAAATGATTCGGTTGAGGATTGTTTAACATCGTTCCTTGCTCGCTTCGCTCATTCGTCACTAGTGTCCTCGCTGGCACTCGGCCAATAGGTATCCTCTTTGAGGATAATAGGTTTTATGGAGTTGGTGTTGAGTCCCTACAGATATCTGTGTAAATCTGTTCGATCTGCGGGTGAATAAATCGTTGGTTAGTCCCCATTGAGCGAGATGCTCTAGGTCCACCTGCAGGGAAATCTGGATTTGATCAAAAAGCGCATATTTGAGATCAATATCTCTATTTCATTCTTCGAGTTTTTCGCTTATTGTTCATATACGATAACGCAAAAACAGAAACGAAAATGAAAGCAGGAATATTCTCAATCGGTCTGGATACTTATTGGCCACAGTTCGATGGGCTGTTGGATAACTTGAATGGCTATCATGCCGAGATTCGAAATCGTATCTCGGGCATGGGCATCGAGCTGGTCGATGCCGGTATGGTGGACAATGTGGAGAAGGCAAGCGGTGCGGCGTCGCTGTTTAAGAAGGAGGATGTGGAGATTATCTTTTTGTTCATCTCCACCTACGCTTTGTCGTCCACCGTGCTACCGGTGGTGCAGAAGGCGAAGGTTCCCGTAGTGATGCTGAACCTACAACCAGTTGCTCAGCTCGATTACGAAAAGTTTAACGCCTTAGGCGACCGCGGAGTGATGACCGGCGTTTGGCTGGAGCATTGTCAGTCTTGTTCCGTGCCTGAGTTGGCCTGCGTCTTCAATCGTACCGGAATCGACTACCATGTAGTGACCGGATACCTGAAGGAAGAGGCGGCCTGGCAGGAGATCGAGGACTGGGTGGATGCCGCAAAGGTGTTTTCTGGAATGCGCGAGAATCGGGTCGGCGTCTTGGGCCATTACTATTGCGGTATGCTCGATGTCTACAGCGACCTGACGCAGCAGTCGGCGGTCTTTGGGAACCACTTCGAAATTCTGGAAATGTGCGAACTCTTTGATTTACGTCAGGCGGTGACCGACGCGGAGATCGTTGCGAAGCGCGGCGAGTTTGAGGAAAAATATGATGTATCCGCAGAGTGCGAACAAGCCGAACTCGAGCGTGCGGCCAAGACCTCTGTCGCTTTGGATAAGCTGGTCGCTAAACACCGACTCGGGTCCATGGCTTACTATTACGAAGGGTCGGGCGAATACGAAAACATCGTCACTTCGGTGATTGCCGGAAACACCTTGTTGACCGGACGCAATATCCCGGTGGCAGGCGAGTGCGAAGTGAAGAACGTACAGGCCATGAAGATCATGGACCTCTTGGGGGCGGGCGGCTCGTTTTCCGAATTCTACCTCTCGGACTTCGTGGACGATGTGGTCTATCTCGGGCACGACGGTCCCGCTCATTTTGCGATCGCAGAGGGGCGGGTCAATTTGGTGCCGCTATCGGTTTACCACGGAAAACCGGGCAAGGGGTTATCGATTCAAATGACGGTCAAGCACGGAACTGTTACCTTGCTGTCAGTGGTACAGCGAGGGAACGGAGAAGTCCTACTTCAAGTCGCCGAGGGCGAATCGGTGGAGGGACCGATCATGCAGATCGGCAATACCAATAGTCGCTATCGATTCAGTATCGGAGCGAAAGCGTTCATGAACGATTGGTCGAAAGGCGCTCCCGCTCATCACTGCGCGATCGGCGTGGGGCATATCGGTGACAAAATCGAAAAGCTTGGCAGTCTGCTTGGGATTGAAGTGAACCGGGTCTGTTGATCTGGATACCTTTTTCAGAGTCTTCGATCAAACAGGCTGTCTATCGAACATCTGGACCCTGGCAGCATGTGCTACTGGTAGAGTTGCTCTAACTGAGTTTGGATTCTGGTTTTGTGTGGATTCTGTATGAACTATTTCAGCCTATCCGCAAGTAGCTAATAAATAGCTACTTGCGATCTGAATTGGTGCCCAGGGGGGGACTCGAACCCCCACACCTTGCGGCACATGATTCTGAGTCATGCGTGTCTACCAATTCCACCACCTGGGCATTTAGTAATGAAGGGTGGCGAAAGAAGAGGATTTCAGAGGAGCGGGCAAGAAAATTTGCGCAGCTGACTGAAAACGTCTGATTGTCGGCGATGTCTCGCTTCGGTCCGAGGAGTGGAGCTACGGCATTTTCAGCTCAGTGCAGAAGGTCGTGAAGGGCAAGACGCGCTGGCCGGTTTCTTCGTCTCCATAGTCGCTTTCGCCTGTGTGGATGAGATAGAATTTGGGGATGTCCGTGCGTTGTTTGAAGTAGTCGAACTTCGTCGCAGTTTTTGCGTCGTTCAGTTTGCATTCGACTGCGAATTCGGGCTTTCCGTCTTTCAGCACGACGAAGTCGATTTCGCGTTTGTCGGTGTCGCGAATGAAGCGTAGACTCATGTCGAAGCCCTCCGTATCTTCTATGTAGCAACAGTATTTCAAGAGTTGGCAGGCAACCAGATTCTCAAAACGCGCTCCTCTGTCTTCGATTCGCGACCAATCCCAAAAATAGAGTTTGTTCTCCTTCTTAACCGCTCGGATTTTCTTGTGTCCGTAGGGAGGAATTCGGAATGCGATGTAGAGGCGTTCGAGGATTGAAATCCAACTTTCAATCGTCTCGTGAGCTGCGCCGAGCAGCAAGCTTAAGGATCGTACCGACAAGGGAGAAGCGACACAGTTGGGCAAGTGGTTTAGGAGCAATTCGATTTTGGATACGTCGCGTACTTGCTCGAGTTCGCGTAGGTCTTCGTAAACTACGCGCGTCCCATACTCGCGAAGCCATCGTCTGTGAAAGCGTTCGTCTGCTTTGAGCAAGGGCTCTGGAAAACCGCCGAACGACATTAGCTGGTCCAGGTCATTGGAAGAGGGCTTGGAGCTGAGTTCCATTAGAGAAAAGGGGAACAGTCTCAAGTAGCGGTAGCGCCCTTGTAGCGAGTCGCCCCCTCTCCGATAGTAATCGAGGCGAGCGGAACCGGTTACGAGAAAGGAAATTTTGCTTTTATTCTTGTCGTAGCAGCCTTTGACGAGGTTGCGCCAGTTTCCGTATTTATGGATTTCGTCTAGAATTACGATGGGTTGTTTCGAAGGAAGGTGGCCATCTAGAATGCGTTTGCGATCCGCGAGCGAGTCCCAGTTCATATAGGCAGGATGGGATTCCTTAACGTTTTTCTCGTTAAGGCACTGCAAAGCAAGAGTCGTCTTGCCCACTTGACGGGGGCCTCCAACAAAGACCATCCCGTCTTTGAGATCCGCTTTCAATGCGGCTAGAAGGTATCGTGAGGAGGGTTTCATTTGATCAGCGAAATCGACTTTACTCTAAAATACTCATGAGTAATTTAGAGTAAAGTCTAAAATACTCATGTGGCATCCCGATGCGGCGGGACGCCGCTGTCTCGCCCTACCTTTTGCTCTTGGCTGCGGGGGGATTCTCCTCAGAGTGGTCGCCATCCTTATGCTTCTTGAAGTCGAAGATCTCAAAGTGTCCTTTCATTCCCGCGATGGCGTGAACGAGGCGGTCAGGGGCATTTCCTTTTGCTTGGACGAGGGCAAGACCTTGGCGATCGTCGGGGAAAGCGGCAGCGGCAAGAGCGTGACGTCGATGGCTTTGACGAAACTGCTGCCTCCTGAGCCGCTATGCCGCGTTTCGGGGAAGGCGTTGCTGGACGGGAGAAATCTCTTCGATTTGCGAGAGAAGGAAATGCGAGACGTTCGAGGAAAACAGATCGCCTACATTTTTCAGGAGCCGTCCACGTCGTTGAATCCCTACTACACGGTGTGCAACCAGATCGCGGAAGCCCTCAAGTATCATAGAGTCGATGTGCTGGACGTAGGGGCGGAGGTCGTCACGCTGCTCGATCGAGTCGGTATTCGGGATCCGGATAAGCGGGCCAAAGATTATCCGCACCAAATGAGCGGCGGAATGAAGCAGCGCGTAATGATCGCGATCGCCCTGGCGTGCCAGCCTCGGATCTTGGTGGCGGACGAGCCGACGACTGCTTTGGATGTAACCATCGAGGCTCAGATCATCGATCTGCTCAAAGAGCTACGGGCGAGTTTGAATATGTCGATTATTCTGATCACTCACAATTTTGGAATCGTCGACGAGTTCGCGGACGATATCGCGGTAATGTTCCGTGGCGAGATCGTGGAAGCGGGACCGGCCGAGTCGATTCTCGCGCATCCACAGCATCCCTACACGCAGGCGCTGATCAAATGCATCCCGAAGCTCGGCGTTAAACAGAAGAGATTGCCGGTGGTCGATTATGCGGAGTTGGAAGAGTGAATTGTGAATGGTGAATAGTGAAATGGATTTGAATGGGGCGCCTATGCTCGAAGTACGGGATCTCATTGTTACTTACGAGGCGCAGCGCGGGACGTTCTTGAAGCGCGTCGAGCAGGTGCACGCGGTCAAAGGCGTTTCTTTCAAAGTTCGCCGGGGCATGACGATGGGGCTGGTTGGCGAGAGCGGGAGCGGGAAGAGCACGATTGGCAAAGCGATTTTGCGTCTGGCTCCGATCGCGGGTGGCTCGATCTTCTACGAAGGACAAGAGGTCTCGTCGCTCGATGAAAACGCGTTTCTGCCGTATCGGAAAAAGATCCAGACGATTTTTCAGGACCCGTACGCGTCGATGAATCCGCGGCTGACCGTGGCGTCCATTGTGGCGGAGCCGCTGATCGTTCATGCCAAGGAGATGACGAAGTCGCAGCGCGAGGAGCGCGTGGCGGATCTTCTGGAGAAGGTGGGGCTGCCTGCTGACTCGATGAACCGCTACCCGCACCAGTTTAGCGGCGGCCAGCGTCAGCGGATCTGCGTGGCCCGGGCCTTGAGCTCCAGCCCGGAATTCATCATCTGCGACGAATGCGTGAGCGCGCTCGATGTGAGTGTCCAGGCTCAGATTGTCAATTTGCTGCAGGATATCCAGGACGAGCTGGGGATCACTTATCTTTTCATTGCCCACGATTTGGCGGTGGTGGAGCATTTCTGCCAGGAGGCCCTGGTGATGGAGCTCGGGGAAATCGTCGAGCAAGGGCCGACGGACGCACTCTATCGGTCGCCGCAGCATCCTTACACTCAGCGATTGCTGGACGCGGTTCCGCGAATGCCAACGATCGTGGGGGCGAAGTAGCGGCAGGTGGGGCGAAAACGGTTTCCTGCAATTGTGGCGCGCTTCTGACTTGAACGGGTGGAGGGATTGTCGCCTTATGGCTACTTTTAGGAGCGATCCCAAAATAATCTGCTATGGATACTGACTGGACGGACTTGAAAACGCGAATCGGATTTGATCCGGAAACTGGCGAGAATGTTCGCGACGATGAGGGGCTCGTGGAGTACTTGAATATCAAGTTGCGCTCACGTGGCTATCCGATCTTCGGCGACGAGAAGGACTACCCGTTTCTGCAAATGGGGGGCTCGCTGCTCCAAAGCGTCGCCGAGAAGAACCGGCTGCTGAAAGAGCATCTTTGCCCGGTGGATCAACGGATTCAGGACTATGTCACGGAGCTTTTCGAGGGCCTGGGGCTTGTGGATCGCAAGTGGGTGCCGACTGATTCGCTCACTTTAGAACACCACGGGATGGCTCGGGCTTTGTCGCTGCCGCCAGATTCGGATTCGTTCGAGTCGAACATCGTTAGCACCTATCGGGTCAAACAAGGAGTTCTGAACAATCCTGCCAGCGATCGGAGGACGACCAAGGGCGTTTTCCACGTGGCTGAAGGCGGCTTGCCGATTCCCGCCGACAAACGGGCGGTGCCGCTCCCGGTGTTTGCTAATCTGCTCGAGAAAGCCCTTGATCCGCCGGAGGACCTTCTCGAATTGCCGTTTACATCGACTCAGGAGGACAAGGCTCGGCTGTTTGTATCGATCATGCTTAGACCGGTTGTGCAGCCGGGAGTCGACGGGGTGACCGAAGAGAAGCGGATGGAAGTCCGGTTTTTCGCTCCGGGAAATTTGACCAGCAATTTGGATTTCGTGGAGAGCATTTTTGGCAACGCCGGGGACCCTTTCCTGTCGGAGAGCGATGCAGGACTGGACGTGAAGCACTGGTCCGGACACACCGGATGCGTGATTCTCGCGCCTCATCTCGTGAACTTCACCAAGAAAGAGCTGGGACTGCCAAATCTCTCCGAGGCGACGGAACGCCAGAAGCGAGACGGGATGTATTGGGAATCCGAGGACGAACGCTACAACGATGGCGGGGCGTTTAAGGTCACGTCGCGCGATAGCAGTGGGGTTGTGGTGACGCTGATCGCGGACAACTACTATGGCTATTGCAAGAAAGAGGTGAAAACTCAGGTATCCTACGCCGCGAATCTTTTGGGGAACGTGGAAGAAGAGCACGCAGGTGGGGCTTTGTCGTTCGCGAGTTACGATTTGGGCGAGGAGTTCCGGTTGAGTGAATACATTCGGGAAGTGGACCACAGCTTCGATGAAACCGTGAAAGCGCTGGAAGGGGAAATCGATGTTCAAGAAGATGGCTATGCGATCGACAAGAAGTATCCGAGTATCACCTACCTTCCTAGCCACTCTCGCATAAACTTGCACGATCAAAAGATCGAGTGGGAAAAAGACGGCGTTTGCAGTACATTGCAGCTCCAGCCGGATGTGACGTACATTTTGCCTTCTGGCTACAAGGTGGAGATGGTGCGTCCGATGGTGGGTCGCCGGTGGCGTCTGATTGGTACCGGAGCAATGGGGACTTATTGCCATAAACCCTGCACGGTTTCCGGCGGAGGCAAATCGGAAATTTCAAAGCCGCTCGCCGATGCGATCGTAGCGGGGCCTGTCTTCACTGCGGACATAAAGAAGGACTTCGATTTGGTCGAAGAGATCGTCAGCAAGGAATTCGGCACTCGGTTTAAGGACCCGTCATTGAAACATGAAGACGGACGTCCGATTCTGGGCGACGAGCGCTCTTTGGGTTCGGTGATCAAGCTGCTTTCTCCTTCGCCGTCGTATAGCGATGAATACAATGAGTGGCTGAAATCGCTGCCGGGCTACGTGGTCGATATCGTGCTCGTCGTAAAGCGGTTCTACAAGCCCGATTGGGGAGAAGGCTGGCGGGAGCGGTTCAGCGTGGATGAAGTCAATGGCAAGCCAGGCAACGAGTTGAAGTACCGCGACCAGAAGCTGACCAGTCAGTACTTGCGAGTAGGCTTCGCGGAAGATGGCTCCTGGCGCGTTTTCAGTCTGCGCAAGGATTTTGCCCCGGCGGTGAAAATTCAAACGGAAGACGACATATCGGCATCTGTCCTCGTTCCGGCGTCGCACGTCGAGGGACTTGACGCGAGCGTGGAAACGGATCGCTCTCTCAAATTTGTCCTCAATTGCGAGTACCGTCTTTTCCAGCGTCCCGACGAGGCGATCCATCGCGGCTACGACAAGACTACGGAGAAGGACTTCTCGCGCGATGGACTATTCGTTTCGAATTACGAGCCGCTGAGCCGCGAACAAACGCTCGCGATGGAAAAGGACGCAATCCGTTTCGGCAACTTCACGCAATCGATGCAGCAAATCGTTCGGGAGTTCAACCGGGCGGATTCCCCGAGCTATTTGGCTTCCCCTTCGGAGCCGAGGCTGGTCGATGGAAAGCCGACCAAGAACCCTCGGTATTTGCAGAACCGTCTGGATATGGAAGATGGGCGTGCCTCCTACATCGCGAAGGTGGGAGCGCGGCTTTATCGGCGATTGCCCAAAGGCATTACGCCGCCGTTTCCCGTGAATGCGGTGCTGCCGGGTCGACGCAACAATCCGCCCTCGGAAGGCGTGCGCGCTTTGGCGGTGTACAATCCGATCCATTTTCAAGAGCTTCCGGAATTGTTCATGGATTTTACGGCGAGCTTGACCGGGAAGTCGCCGTCAACAACAGGAGCCGGATCGGAAGGAGCGCTTACTAAGGGTCCTTTCAACATGCTTCTCCCGATCGTTGATCTGAACAACGCGCTGGTATCGTATTTGGTGAGCGGTTACGAATGCTTCACTTCATCCGCTGGTTGTGTCGGCCCGAAATTTCGATGCGATCACGATATCAGTCTGCTTGTCCCCGAGCTGTGGAGTCGTATGCGATCACACGAGCGCAAGGCTAATTACATGATCGAAAAGGGTTACCTAGAGTTGTGCGAAGACTTCGAATACGAAGGGGAGACGATTGAAGCGACGCGATTGGGTTATCGAATTACAAGCGAGTTCGTGCAGGAGTTTGGCGGGAGGATATTCAGCAATCCTCGGTCGGTTTTCCAGGACTTCATCCTTCGTCCGGAGGACCAAGGACTGGATACGTTCGTGGACGGTATCCGAAACATCATTGAAACGCAGCGGCGAGTGGCGTTGAACTTTTTCGAAGACGGATCCATCGATGCGGCGTGTCCTCCTCTCAAGGCGCTTCTCAATGTGATGGCCTACGGCGAGTACGAGGGCATGGATTATCGAGACCCGGCGTTTCGAGCTCTGTTTACTCTGGAATCGCTCGAGTCGAGCGACTGGTATAAGGCTCGTCTGGATACGAAGCAAAACGTGGATATCCAGCTCTGGGAGCGTCACAAAATCTATCTCGAAGAGTTTCTGCGCAAGGACATCAATGAAGGCATGGGCGAACGGATTGACGAGGAAGGCCTTCGCCGCCGCATCGCGCGTCGCCTGAAGACCTTCAAGTCTACGGAGTATCGCGAAAAGCTCGACGGCTGCCTGGGAGTGGATCCGAGTCTATTCTGTTGAGGGGGAGCTCGCGACGGTTAGCGTATCTGGATTATCAGGCGGCGTCCCGACGATTGCGGAAAAGCTATTTTCGTAGACACCCGAATCGGTAGTGACGACGATTTTGAGGGCGTGGTTGCCGGAGGCGCTCGCGATGAACGTGAAATCGTAGGGAGCGTTGAGTGCGGTGTTGACGAGTTCTCCGTTGTCGAAGAATTCCACGCGTTGGATGGTGGATTGAGCTCCTGTTACGACGGCTTTAAAAGCGTCGCTCTGACCGAGTGGGTAGAGTCCTCCAGCGAACTCTTCTATCGATAATTGGATGGTATCGCTTTCGGGAATGGGCGTGGGATCTACGGTTGTTAGGAAGGATTCGCTAGCAGAGTCGATTCCATCGCTGAGCGTAATTGTGATGGTGGCGTTTCCGGTTAGGGATGCGGAAGGAGCGATGGTTGCCGTTCTGCTGGAGCCTGAGCCGCTTATTACGATATTTCCATTTGGAACGAGGGTCTGATTCGAGGAGGTTGCGGTAATGATCAAGCTTTGAGCGGGCGACTCGGCATCGGAAATGGTGAAGCTGATGGGTCCTGCGTTCACATTTTCGAATGTCGATTGATCGGAAATGGCGCTGATCACAGGAGGGGTATTGAGCGGAGCTGTGGTGGCGCTCGCGGTGTTCGTGTAGCCTGAGGCCCCGAATTGATTGTATGCGTTTAGGCGATACGAATAGACTGCTGATGGGGCTAGGTTTGCATCTGTATAGGTCGTCGTGTTCGCGGCTACGGTATCGATTTGGGTGAAGGGTGATCCGTTGTCTGATCGCTCGATTGAGAAGCCGTCTTCGTTATCCGAAAGGTCTGACCAACTGAGCGTGAGTTGCGCGGCGGGTGCCACTGTGGAGAGCGCTGCGACTAGCGCTAAGATTGCGAACCTGGTCTTGGGTCTACGGCTGAAGGATTTTGCTGTTCCGCGAACGTGAGTCTGGTGCGGGAATAGGAGTAGATCTGATGAGGTGATCGGTTTCCTGCGCTTACAAAGATCTCGGATATATTGAAGTATAATGAACATTACAAAGACTGGATAACAGTTCGATTTGCAACGCCATGGGCATGCTTTTCTGAATTTGAAAATACATTTTTGAGCCCCATTTCATCGAGATTAGAGTGAAGTCTTGCGAATGGGCGAATCGCTACCTAGTGGAACTTGTTGGAGCCGATTATTGCGAGGGCCGCGCTTTCGCAGTACGGCGCAAAGGTCATCACTCCCTTGCTCCCGGTCTAGAGCGCTGCCCCTACGAAATCGATCTACTTCTTGGCCAAAACGATTTGGTCTATGAAATACTGGTCACCGGCTCTGGCATCGTCTCCGAGCCAGAAGTAGAGCCTGCCGTCGTCGACCAGCGAATTGAAATTCCGAGTCGTGAAGGTTACGGTGAAGGTTTGCCATTGCGTCGTCAGGTCGAATCGTTCGCGACTGATCCCGTAGTTTGTGTAAGGGCTGTCGTGCTTGGCCAATGAGACGCGCAGATCGTGCCCGGAGTTCGAATACGCGACGAACGTCAATTCGTATTCGGTGTTCGATTCTAGTAGGAGGTCGTTCTGGTACAGCTGGATATTGGAGGCTCTGGTGTTGATGCTGAGGACGGCAGCGCTGGCTCCTTCGTACCCTGGTCCGGTAGCGGCCGCGCTGCCGGAACCGTTCGTGTAGAAACTCCAGGAGGACATTCCCGACTCGAAGTCGCCGTTGGAAACGGTTTCGGTCTCCGGGACTGGCGGATTGCTGGCCTTGATCTCGACTGATTCGGAGCTTGTAGAGACGTTGCCTGCGGCAACAAGGGCGACGACGTGGTAGCTGTAGACTTTGCCCGGATCGACCGCGCCATCGACGTAAGAGGCGCTCTGGACTTCCGCGAGCGGCTCTCCGTTTCGGAGAACGCGATAGAAAGTAACGCCGACATTGTCGATCGATTCGGTCCATGACAGCGAAATTCCGGTCTCGATCGCGAAAAGGGCTTGAAGGTTTTGAGGCTGCGACGGCGGCTCGCTTTCGGGTGGCGTGCCAACGCTCGTTTCGGTCGAAGGCGCGGACTCGTTGCCCGCCTCGTCGAAAGCGGTCACGGTGTAGGCGTACGTGGTCGACGGATCGAGAGCTTGGTCGAGGAAGGCATTTTCGGCGCTGCTGCCGATATCGGTTCCGTCGCGGTAGATGAGGTAGCCCAGCACGCCGACGTTGTCAGTCGATTCGCCCCAGGAGAGCTGCGCTTCGGTGTCCGAAACCAGAGTCGCGTTCAGCCCAGGGGGAGCGTTCGGCGCTTCGAGGTCCGGAGCGGAAACCTGGGACAAAACGATTTGGTCCAGGAAGTAGAGGTCGCCCGCTCTGGCGTCGTTCCCGAGCCAGAAGTATAGCCTTCCATCGTCGACGTGCGATTTGAAGTTCTGGGTAGTGAAGATCACGGAGAAAGTCTGCCATTGCGTCGTTAGGTCTAGCCGTTCGCGATTGATCCCGTAGTTGGTGTAGGGGGATGAGTGCTTGGACAATGACACACGCAGGTCGTGCCCGGTATTTGAATACGCGGCGAAAGTCAATTGGTATTCGGTGTTCGGCTCCAGGCGAAGGTCGTTCTGGTAGAGCTGGATATTAGAGGCACGCGAATCGATTTGGATCAAAGCTGCTCCCGATCCTGTGTAGCCAGGTTTGGTTGGGATCGCGCTTCCTGAGCCGCTGGTGAAAAAGGTCCATGAGGACATCCCCGATTCGAAGCCGCCGTTGGAGGCGGCGTTATTTTCCGTTGCGGGTGGATCGCCTGCTCGGATCTCGACTGGGACGGAGGGCGTCGATTCATTGCCCGCCTCGTCGAAAGCGGTTACGGTGTATACGTAAGTGGTCGAATAATCGAGTCCGACGTCAAGAAAGCTGGTTGCGGCGGTGGTTCCGATATCGATTCCGTCGCGGTAGATGAGGTATCCGAGCACTCCTTTGTTGTCGGTCGATTCTACCCAAGAGAGTTGTGTCTCAGTGTCTGAGGCAAGCGTCGCGTTTAGCCCATGAGGAGCGTCCGGAGCTTCGGCGTCTGGGAGGCCAATCGCTGCCACTGAGGTACCCATCGACGCAGAGAGTTCGGACTCGTCTAGCGCTCGCAGGTAGATTCGGAAATCGTCAATGAGACCGTCGAAGTTTCGCCCGCCTTGAGGCTGGTCGCCGATGGCCGCAGGTACGGCAGGGTCTTGCGCGATCGAGCCTATGCGCGGTCGCGAAGCGTCGAGGATGCCATTGATATACAGACGCATGGCAGCGCCGTCGTAGGTGGCGGCGACGTGTGACCACTCGCCAGTAGGAAGCGTGGTCGCGCCGATGAGAGTGCTCGTGGGAGTTCCGATAGTATTGAGTCGAAAGCGCAGTTTTATTCCGCCGCTGTTGATCGTGCTGAGCATCCAGATGTGATCGTCTTCAGCGACGTCGGTTGCTTTGGAGACGATGCGGGCATCGCTGACGCCAAAGCTATCGGGGCGAATCCACGCCGCGATCGTCAAAGCGGAGCCGGGGATGTTCAGGTAGCCTAGGTCTACCGCGCCTGCGCTGCCGTCAAAATCGAGGGAGCGGCCGAACTGGCCCGAATCCGAGCGAGTGACGCCTGTAGTGATCGAGCCGTCGTTGATATTGTCCGATACATCGAAAACGGAACTTCCGGATTCCTCATCGAAGGCCAAGCCGAGCCACAAATTAGGATCGTCTGCCGGGACAATTTCATCCGACGGAGGCTCAGGAATGGGGGCGGGCTCAACGGTTAATAGAAAGTCTGCGGTCGCGGAGTCTGTTCCGTCGCTGACTGTTACTGTGATCGTTGTGGCGCCTACATGGTTCGCGGAAGGAGCGATGGAGATCTCTCGCAGACTGCCGTTGCCGGTTAGCGTGATGTTGACTTCGGGAACTAGCGTAGCGTCCGATGATGTCGCGGAGATCGAGAGGTTCACGACGAGGGTTTCGGCGTCGGAAACGTTGAAGCTGATCGGTCCCGCGATGGTGTTTTCTTCTATCGTGTGATCGCCGATGACGCTGATGGCTGGCGCGGTGTTTGGCGGATCCGCGACGAATGCGGAGAAACTCTTTTCGTAGACGCCCATGCCGGTTGTGAGGACGGCCTTGAGAAGGTGGTCGCCGGTGACGTTCGCCGTGAAAGTGAATTCGTAGGGAGCGTCGTTGTCCGCGTTGACGAGCGCGCCGTTGTCGTAGAGCTCGACGCTTTGGATGGCGGATTGCTCGCCCGAAACGACGGCCTGAAAGGAGTCGCTCTGGCCGAATTCGTAGCTTCCTCCGAGGAAGCCTTCTATCGCTATTTGGATAGTGTCGCTTTCGGGAATGGGGGCGGGCTCGACGGTCAATAGAAAGTCTGAGCTGGCGGAGTCGGTTCCGTCGCTGACCGTTACCGAGATGGTGGCGGCGCCCACCTGGTTCGCGGAGGGCGCGATGGTCGCCATTCTGCTGGATCCGGATCCGGTTAGCGCGATATTTTCGTTTGGAACGAGGGCCTGATTCGAGGAGGTTGCCGTTAGGCTCAATGTCAGGGCGGGAGACTCGGCGTCGAATACGGTTAAGCTGATGGGGCCCGCGTTTTCGTTTTCGAATGTCGTTTGATTCGAAACTGCGTCGATCGAGGGCGGAGTGTTGGGAGAAGCGGTCGTTCCGCTTGCGGTGTTTGTGTAGCCTGAAGTTCCGAAATTATTGTATGCGTTTACCCGATACGAATAGGTTGTCGATGGGGCGAGATTGGCATCCGTGTAGCTCGTTATGTTTGCGTCTACCGTATCGATTTGCGTAAAGGACGAACCGTCGATCGACCGTTCGATTACGAATCCGTCTTCGTTATCCGAATTGTCTGTCCAGTTGAGCGTGAATTGGTCCGCGGATGCCGTTGTGGATAGCGATGTGACAATCGCGATGGCAGCGACTACGAAGCATTTTACTGCTCTGTGACCGGTCTTAGATTTGCGAATCTGTTGCTGGTATGGGAATACCTTTGACGAGATCTTCGAATGCTTACGCTTCCAAAGATCCCCGGGGTAGTGGGGTAATTTGTACATGGCAAAGAATGACTAACTGTGCATTCTGCTACGCCATGGGTGTGCCTCTCTGAAGCTGGCGATATCCCTTTCAGCCTCGTTTTACGGACACTAGAGTGAAGCCTTGTGATCGCGTGGATCGTTACGTAGTGGAAAATGTTGAAGTCGATTTTGGAGAGGACTCGCCTGCATCAATCGGGCGTGCGACGCAGAGATTTAGTTGGCTGGATAAAGCCAGTCTTGCTCCTGGTGGGTAATGTCTCAATGTCGGGTCTCTTGGTGTATCGCATCGGAATTTGGCTTAAGAAATGG
>JAJFLS010000011.1 GCA_021772595.1 Opitutales bacterium | reverse complement strand
GGGTGACTGGTGTAGGTCTTACTGCGGTGGGAGCCGTCGCATTCGGCGTATTGGCGGGATGTTCCGGCGGCGGCGAATCGAGAGACTCGGAGGTGTTCGTGTTCGCTCGGGGCAGCGATGCTCAGAAGTTGGATCCTGCGGATGTGGATGACGGGGAATCGGTTAATACACTTTCCCAAATTTGCGAAGGTCTGGTGCGGTTCAAAAGCGGCACATTGGAAATCGAGCCGTGCTTGGCGGAGTCGTATTCAGTTTCCGAGGATGGTTTGACTTATCGATTTCAGTTGCGCTCCGGAGTGCGCTTTCACGATGGAACGCCGCTGAATGCGGAGACGGCGTTGTTCTCATATCACCGCCAGATGGATCCGGAGCATCCTGGGCATTTGAAAGAGGCATCGTTTTCGTATTGGAATGATTTGTATCAAGATATTGAAGAAGCGAATTCGGTGGGGGAGATGGGGCTGGAATTCAAACTGTCCCAGCCGAACGCGTCTTTGCTTTATTCGCTCGCGGTCTTTCCCGCCCACTTGTTGAGTCCGGCTGCTCTGGATACGCACAAGAGCGACTTTCAGCGCCACCCGGTCGGCACGGGCCCTTTCAAGTTCGTGGAGTGGCGACCGAATCAAGTCACCTTGCTCGAACGAAACGACGATTATTGGGGCGAGAAACCGAGTATGAAACGTATAGCGATTACGGTTTCGCCGGACAGCACTGTGCGTTTGCTCAAGCTAAAGACGGGCGATATCCATGGAATGGATGGTCTCCAGCCTTCCGAATTGGCGGCGTTGCGCGAGGACCCGGAGATCACGGTCCATCAAGAGGCCGGGTTGAACGTCGGTTATTTGGCCAGGGGTGACTTTATGCTCGATTCTGTGGTTGATTCACTCGGTTAAGTCGGAATAGGGGAAGGGTGAATTCTTCGTCATTGTATTCGTGTTCGTCTTGGTCTTTTTTGCAGGACGAAGACGAAGACGAAGATTATGACGAAGACGAAGAGGGATGGGGGAAATCGGGGGCGTATTGCTCCGACGCCTACGGGCTATATGCATTTGGGGCATGCTCGGACGTTTTTGATGGCGCAGCAGCGAGCGCGGGAGAAGGGAGGAGCGTTGGTATTGCGAGTGGAAGATCTGGACAGCGCTCGCTGCAAACCAGAGTTCACGGAGTCGCTGATCGAGGATTTGCGCTGGGCGGGTCTTGAGTGGGATGAAGGGCCGGATGTCGGGGGCGCGTATGGACCATATGATCAGAGTCAGAGGGCCGGCGTTTTTATCGATGCTTGGGGGACTCTGCGAAAAGCGGGCGCTCTTTTTCCGTGCGAATGCTCGCGCAAAGATGTTCAAGCGGCGGTTCAGGCGCCGCATGACGAGGGAAGCGAATTGATATATCCGGGGTCGTGTCGGGATCGGTCGTCCGCGTTTGAATCCGAGGACGAGGCGCGAACGGTCAATTGGAGATTTCGAGTTCCGGATGGCGAAACGATCGAATTTCAAGACGGAAGGAAAGGGCTTCAACTATTTGTTGCTGGAGTGGATTTCGGAGACTTTTTGGTTTGGCGCAAGGACGGGATTCCGTCTTACGAACTTGCGGTTGTCGCTGACGATATTGCGATGGGCATCACTGAAGTGGTTCGCGGGGAGGATTTGCTTTTGTCGACCGCGCGGCAGCTTCTCTTATATAGAGCGTTGCGGGAGACGCCGCCGACTTATTTCCATTGTCCTTTGGTTCGCGATGAACAAGGGGTGCGACTAGCCAAGCGGCACCAGTCGCTTGGTTTGCGCGAGATGCGGCGGCAGGGAGTGAGCCCCGACGAGCTGTTGGGAAGCGGTGATCCTTGAGCGTGACCGCTCTGCTATTCGGTTATCGGATAGAGCAGTTCAATTGTATAGTTGTACAAAGCGAAGCTGAGATCCCTTGGATCCTCCCCGATTTTCATTGCCGGTTGCGGACTGTGAAATATCAATGCGTTTTCGCCCGGAACCAGCGTGATCGGAATAATCTGCCTTTCGCTATAGCCGTTCTCGGCTCGCATGCTCCAGGATTCCTCGCCATTTACTTCAAGTATGATGTCGCGCGTTCCAAGCGTTTTTGGAGTGATCGACAAGTGGGCCTTTATTGGTTGATCGCCCGGTATCCGAAAAAATATTCCGCCCGTTCCACTGGACCATTTCCAATAGCGATTCCGGTTGCCTTCATTGACGTACCAGCCTTCTCCAAATTCCATCGACGAGTATTCGTAGGTAGCCGCATCGTAGGCGTAGTTGGATTGCCCTTTCAAATCGAATCTCATTGGAATGTGAGGAGGCTGTAGCGAGAATATGCCTACAACTGCAAGGACGTTCACGAACAGGAGTATTGGCAGAAGCGCGCGTTTACGAGAAAAGAGGATATTGAATCCAATCGTCATGGGCAAAAGGACGCGCGGCGCGGCTTCGACTCCGGCCCAAACAGCATCCCCCAGAAAAATCATCAAGGTTGCGTAGGATGCTCCTATTCGCCACCAGACTTGATTGGTCTTCGGCTTCGCCAGGAAATACACCGCTTGCGCCAACAGGCTCGCGAGCATCGCGAATTGAAAATAGATTCTCTTTGGGAAACCGGTTTCGCCACCCTCTTTTAGCGCAGCGACGCATGTCGAAAAGAAGCCGACGAGCGGCAAATCGAAATTTTTTTTACCGGCCACTCCGGCCAGTCCGACGGAACTCGAGTTCAGGATGTAGGCGTACCACAGAATAAACGGAAGAGCGACCAGAGCGCATTGGAGAGCGAGTCGCGGGCGGTCGCTTTTTCGCTCGCCATTCGCGGGTTTCCAAAGGGCGGTGGCAGCGAGAAGGTTGGTTTCCTTGGCGAGTCCGGCTAGTCCGAGGATCGCCGAGCCGAGCCAGCCTTTGTTGGTCTCGATGAAATAGGCGGCGAGAATGATGAGGGACAGACTTGGCCCGTCGAGCAGCGCCAGATTTAAGCTGTAGACGATTCCGGCGGTGAAGAGCGAGCCGACGAATCGAATCACGTTTTGCCAGCTATTTGGAGGAAGCCACTTGAGCAGCAGTAGAGCAGTGAATATCCAGAATATAAAATTTTGAATGCCGTATGCCTGGATGATCCAATTTGGCTGGCCAAGACCCAATGCGTACGCGGTCCAAGAGAAGAGGATACGCCTCGCTCGGTAGTTGTAGTTGTCCATGGCTTTCTCGATCTCCAAGCCAGTTGCGGAGGGTTCGAGGGCGAGTTGGACGTAAAGTTGACCGTCGTAGCCACTGGCGTTCGGGTGAGTGTAGTGATGAGTTTCTTTGAGTTTGTTTAGCGATTGCTCGTGAAACTGCTGCCCGAAATTCGCCAAAGCGCCGTATCCGAAGTTCGGATGATTGTATTGGTAGGCTTTGAAAAGGATGAATCCAATTGCCAGGATGTAGATTCCTTTGTAAAGCAATCGCAGCAGAGTTTCGGTCGCGTTCTTGCTCAAGGGGGATTCCATTATGGTCGTGATCGTTCGAGTTTGAATTTAGGAATCGCGTCGTGGGCGGCGAGCGTGTCCATCGCTATCGATTCCGCTTTTCGCATCGCGGAGCGATTGGAATCGTCTTTGTCGTCGAATCCGCAGAGGTGGAGGTATCCGTGAGCGAGGTACAGGGCAAGTTCTTCGGCGAAGGTTGATTCGTGGGACTCCGCGTAGTCGGCGGCGACTTCTGGGCAGACGCAGATTTCGCCTGCTTGCCCTTCCTCTTGATCTCCTGGAAATGTGATGACATCGGTTTCCGAAGGATCATCCATAAACTGCTGGTGGATGCGGGAGATTTCTTCCTTGGACAGGAAGGCGATGGAAAACTCTCCGGAAGGGGCGTCGAAGCCACCATATTTATCCAGCGTAGCGAAGAGGCGTTCTACTTCCCCGTTGCTGACCAGAAGGCCTGGGCTGAAATTACTGACTTGCGCTCGCTTCAACTCGTTCGGACTTTCGTTCATTCGTCGTCTTTTTGCCGGATGCCGTATCCTGTTCTTTGGTACCTGGATAAGCGATGCGTGAATGGAGCGAATTGAGCAAGGTGAATATGAAGCTCTCTTTGATCTTCGCCAGATCGGCCATTGTGATTGAGCATTCGTCGAGCTGGCCATCGTCGAGGTTGACCTTGAAGATGCGGTCGACGAGCTCCTCGATATTCTGAGGGGTCACTTTCGAAAGAGATCGACTCGCGGCTTCGAGTGAATCGGCGAGAAGAATGACGGCGCTTTCTTTGAACTGCGGCTTCGGGCCGTCGTAGCGATAAGTCGATTCGAGAACGGCGACCTTTCCGGGATCGTCGGCCTCGGCCTGCTGGACGGCCTTATGGTAGAAGTAGCGGATCAGGTTCGTCCCGTGGTGTTGGCGAATGACGTCGATGATGGGTCGCGGCAGCTTGAAAGTGAGGCCGAGATCGACGCCTTCCTTTACGTGGCTCTTGATGATCAAGGCGCTGAAGGAAGTGGTTTTTTCGTCATGGGGATTTCGCCCGTCGAGCTGGTTCTCGGTGAAATATTCGGGTTTCACGAGCTTCCCGACATCATGAAACATACAGCTGACGCGGGCGAGGAGGGCGTTCCCCTTGATCGCGTTACAGGCATTCTCGGCGAGGTTCGCGACCATGAGGCTGTGATGCCAAGTGCCCGGAGCCTCGAACTGCATGCGACGCAAAATCGGGTGATTGTAGTCGCTGAGCTCGAGCAGCGTGATATCGGTTGTGCGTTTGAAGAGGCCTTCGAGGATCGGCAGAATACCGACGATGACGACGCCTTGGACCAATCCGGTGATCAACGCGGCAGAGACTTGATTGAAAATGGTCTTTGATGGGAGGCCGTCCGCCCAATTATAGAGCAGAGTGAAAAGGGCGATACAAAGCCCGCCGACAATGCCAGCGGTGACGACTCGGCCGCGTTTGCGGATGTTGCGACAGATGAAAATGGCGACGCACGAAGCGAGAAAAGACATCACCATGAGCTCGAGCCGATTGCCGAACATGACCGCTGAAAACAGGCTGACGATCAGAGCGGTGAGCAATCCTGGTCCGCTGCCCATCAGAATGGCGATGAGAATAGGGGCGAGCGCCGTCGGCGTGATGTACGGCAGGATGGCCGAGAGGCTGCTGTCGTAGAGAAACTTGTCGATATTCCCGAGCTCGAAGCATAGCCGCACGATTGCCAGATTGGAAACGACGACGATCGCGAGCAGTCCAAGCCGTCCATTGCTTTGCAGCGTGGCGCGATCTTCGAGTCGGATATAGAAGGTAGCGGCCAGGAGCATCGCCATGACCATCAAGGCTCGGCCGAAAAGCTGGATATCGATCGTATCGGTGGTCTTGCCGTCGAGATGGCGAATGTAAGCGAGGTGCTGTTCGTATTGCTCGGGCGTCACTTTCGTATTCGGTTCGATGATACTCGCTCCCCTGCCGACGCGTACGATAACGGGCTGGAGCGATTCGAGCATCTTCTGGCGTTGGGCTTGGATCTCGCTTTCGTCGCGCTCGAAGTTCGGGCGGACGCCGTCGCGGAAAAGCCGGTGGAAGGCGCTGGAGACGCGCGGCGGGACGTTTTGGGCGTTCAAGGTGATGCGCAAATTCGTGAGCGCGTCGTCGGTGGATTCGAGGCTGCGCTGGCTGACGCCGTTGTCGGTTTTGAAAAGAGCGACAGATTTCTCGCTGAAGTCGAAGTTCGAATCGTTTTTGTCGTAAATGCCGATCTTGTAGCTTTCGCGCAGGCTGATGAGGCCGGTTTCGATCAATTCGCGACGCGTATCGACATCGGAAAATTCCAGTATGGTCGTGAGATCCGAAGCGGATAGGCGGTAGTTGTCCTTGGCGTTGAAGTCCTCGGTGATGCGGTTGATGTATTCCTGGGCGCCGCTTGCGGAAAGATCGCGTTCAAGGGCGCCGAATTTCTCCATCTCTGCGAGCAGTTCGTTGACGTGCTTGCTGAACTGGTTGAAGTACCGCATTTCGGTCCGGTAGACCGGGGGGACTTCGGTCAGAAGCTGCTCGCGCTTCTGGTCGGTTAGCATCGAACTCTGGTAGTTGAAGTCCTCGGCGGCGACTATTCGGATGGTCGCGAGCTGGCCGGGGAGAAACTGGAAGCCGGACGGCTTGATGCCGATGAAGCTCGTGACGACGATTGCGACGACGGTGATAGCGAAGATCGCAATGGAAATCGCGCGGCTCTCTTCCAGGAAGATCAGGACCGAGGAAGACGCTTCCGTTTTGCGCTTCTTGCGCTTTTTCGGGAAGAACCGGTGTAGGAACGCTCTAAACTGGTCGGAAAGAGACATACGAGTTCGACGTGAGATTACTCAAAAGATTCAATATCTGCGAGAGGCGCAACCTTAACTTGCGCTTTGCTTATCGTCATTCGCTTGGATTTCGGTAGGCGTCGTATGCCTCTATTATCTTTTGAACCAGGTGGTGGCGCACGACATCGGTCGATTCGAAAAAGTGGAACTTTATGCCATCCAAAGACTTAATGACTTTTCGTATCTCCAGGAGCCCGGAGGTTTTCGACGCAGGTATGTCGATTTGGGTAATATCCCCGGTTATGACCATTTTACTATCATTTCCCAAACGCGTGAGAAACATCATCATTTGCTGGGGGGTGGTGTTCTGCGCCTCGTCGAGAATGATAAAGGAGTCACTCAATGTGCGTCCACGCATGTAGGCGAGCGGGGCGATTTCGATAACGCCTTTTTCGATTAGCTTGGCGACGTCGTCCCGATCCATCATGTCGTAAAGCGCGTCGTACAAAGGTGTTAGGTAGGGCAGGATTTTCTCCTGAAGGTCGCCGGGGAGAAAGCCGAGCGTTTCGCCAGCCTCGACTGCGGGGCGGCTGAGAATGAGGCGTTTGACGCTGCCGTCGAGCAGCTTGGAGACCGCGGCGGCCATCGCGAGGTAGGTTTTGCCGGTTCCGGCGGGGCCTATGCCGAAAACAATGTCGTTGTCGAAAATCGTCTGGAGGTACTTTTTTTGGCCGAGGGTTTTGGGGACGATGCTGTCGCGCCGCGTTTTAATCACGGTGGCTTGATCGAAAAGAGATCGGAGTTCCTCCTCCTTGCCTGCGGCCACGCCTTCGATGACGTTGGAGAAGTCGCGATTCTTGATCGCAAGTCCTTGGTCACGAGCGGCTTGAAGCAGGTCGAAGGCGGCTTCAATTTTGTCCAGAGCCTCCTCTTCGCCGTCCGCCTGCAACCAGCCATCGCGAGTGACGATGGCGACCTCGAGAAGCTTCTCGGCGCTGCGGAGGTTTTCCTCCTTTCCGCAGTAGAGCAGAGAGAGCTGTCGCGGATTCTGAAAGTGTAGCTTGCGTGTGGCCATTTAAAAGAGTCAGCGAAAATACGCTTAAGGCTCGCTTAGTCCAGCTTTTCGCAAACTGATCTTAAATGCGTCCACATCGCCTCCAGAGATTGGGGGAGGACGCGGGTGGATCCCAGGACAGGCATGAAATTCGTGTCACCCGTCCACCTGGGGACGACGTGCTGGTGCAAGTGCTTGGGGATTCCCGCCCCGGCCGCTTCGCCGAGGTTTATCCCGATATTGAAGCCGTCCGGCTTGAGGGCCGCGGTCAGAATTCGCTTGGCTTTAATGGTCGTGTCGGTGAAGCACGCACGCTCTTCAGCAGTAAGGTCTTCGAGATCAGGAACTTCTCGATAGGGAAGAATCAGCAGATGCCCCGCGTTGTAGGGGTAGCGATTCATGAGGATGAAGCTGTGCCTCTCCCGCGAAATGATGAGAGTGGTCTTGTCGTCGTCCATTCTCGGAAGATCGACAAACGGTCGGCGGTCCCCAGGAGACTTCTCCTGAGTGACATATTCCATTCTCCAATAAGCGTGTAGATGGTCCATAGCGTGCGACGGAGAATGGGAGAGGCGAACTGGAGTGTCAAAGGGATCGTGGGGGATTGATAGCGAGGGGAGAATCCTATGGCGACCGATTAATTTAAAACGGTTGAATTTAAAAGGTAGCAGCAGCGTGGAGGGGCGGTGCGTTGTGCGGGATCGGCGAATTTGTTATTAGTCCTCTTCATTGTCTTAGAGACTGTTTAATAGATGTAGAATATGTGCATTTTCGAAATGTAGGGGCGTCGCTTGCGGCG
>JAJFLS010000002.1 GCA_021772595.1 Opitutales bacterium | reverse complement strand
AGCACGAGCGTGATGAACGTCGCGAAGAGCACGCCGAAGGCCAGCGAGGTGGCCATGGGGATGAGAAACTGCGCTTGGAGACTGCGCTCGAGCAATATCGGAACCAGCCCGACAAAGGTTGTCACGGACGTTAGGATGATCGCTCGAAATCGCTGACTGCCACCGACATGAACGGCTTCGAAAAGCGACATTCCTCCGGCCCGAAGCCGATTGATCCGCTCGACCAATACAAGCGAGTCATTTACCACCACGCCGGACATGGCGATGATGCCGAGAACGGAGAGGAGGCTCAGATCTTGAAACGTAATCAGATGCCCGTAGATCGCGCCACCGATTCCAAACGGAATCACGCAGATGACGATCATCGGTTGAAGATAGCTTTTAAACGGAATAGCGAGAAGCGTGTATATCAGGACCACGACCAGAAGCATTCCACCCAACATCGCGGGCAAAGCTTCCTCCATATCCTTGGCTTCGCCTCCCTTGATGGGCGATACTCCTGGATACTTCGCGAGCACGCCGCCAAGAATACTGTTTGGGTCGCCCGGATACGATCCGTACAAAGCGGTGTTGATTGCGTCTGTATTGGCGGCTTCCTTATCCGCGTCGGCTTGCACGCTGATGATGCGCTGGCGATCGAGTCGAGAAATCGCTGGATAGCCGATCCCGTAATTCAGGTCTGCCACTTCGGAAATCGGAATGCGGGCTCCGTTGGGAGCGACTATGCGCATGTTTTCCAGGTTGCCGAGCGATTCGCGTTCCTCCTTCGGATAGCGGATCATCACGCGAATGTCTTCCTTGTCGCGCTGGACACGCTGCGCTTCTGCTCCATAAAAGGCGTGGCGAATCTGGCGACCGAGATCGGCCGCTGTGAGACCGAGCGCGCGGGCGTTATCTTTGAGCGACACTTTGAGTTCCCGTTTTCCTTCCGAATAGGTGTCCCGAATATCGAGGAGTCCCTCGTACTGCTTGAGCTCGTCTTGGATTTCCAAGGATGCGGCTTTCAGGTCGCGGAAATTCCGTCCGGTCAATCGGATGTCCACCGGTAGGCCCACAGGACCAGAGGCGCTGGAGAGAAAGTTCAGCTTCCGTGCTCCCGGTATTTCGCCCACCTTTTCTCGCCAGGCCTTGGCAATTTGGTCTGCATCGGAATCCCTAAGCTCGCCTTTCGACAGTTCCAGAATGATCGAGCCAATATTGCCTCCGCTGCTAAAAGACGTTGGATTGGGTCCACCCGCAAGGACACTGTAGCCGAGGAAGACGCCTTTGTTCTTCACTGGATCAATCATGCCTTTTGCGATTTCCTCTTCGGAAATTTCCTTCAACGCATCATCGATATGCTGGATAGCTTTTCGAGTTTCGGTCAAAGGCGTTCCTTCAGCCATGTTGAGCTCCAAGAAAATGTAGTCCGATGGCACGCTGGGGAAAAAGACGAAGCGCACCGCTCCGAAGATAACCAGAGCACCGGAAAAAATCAGCATAGCGAGGAAAAGCGCGAGTGTCATCCAGCGAAACTTGAGAGCCTTGTCGAGCGTGGGCATGTAGACATTTTCGACGAATCGCTCCATCCCGTCGGAGAACTTTCGCTGAACCCTCGAGAGAGGATTGAGCTTTTCGCGGCCTTCCTTGTCCCCGACATGACAGAGCGAAAGATGGTAGGGCAAAACGAGTTTACTCTGCACGAGCGAGAAAATCAGGGTGGGAATGACGACGATGGGAATCCCATGCATGAACTTCCCGACCATTCCTGGGAGAAAGAAAACGGGAATGAAAGCAACGGCGGTCGTGATGACCGCGAAGGTCACCGGCATCGAAACTAGCTTAGCTCCCCGTACGGCGCTGTCGGCTCCGGGACCACCTTTTTGGAATTCCGTGAAAACGCTTTCGCCGACGACGATCGCGTCGTCCACTACGATTCCAAGTACCAGAATGAATGCGAAGAGCGAAAGAAGATTGATCGTAATGCCGATCAATGGAGCAATCGCGAGCGTAGCGAGAAAGCTGACCGGAATTCCGATGGCGACGAAGAACGCGAGCGACGGCCTGAGAAAAATGGCGAGCGTTATCAATACGAGTCCGAAACCCAAGAGGCCATTATTCATTAGCATATCGATGCGACCTTGCAGGTAGAATGAGGAATCGCTCCACGCCTCTAGCTCAACGCCATCCGGCAGCCAAGTCTCGGATGCGTTCTCGACATAGTCGTACACCATTTTCGAAATCTCTAGCGGATTCTCCGACCCGACCTCACGCACGAGAATAATCGCAGCAGGCTTCCCGTTGAACTTCGTGACCATGTCCTGATCCGCGAATCCGTCTTTGATCGTCGCGACGTCTCGCAAGTACAGTTTGCCGCCATCCGGATTCGTGATTAGCGCGATGTCCTGGAAATCAGTGCCGACATAATCCTGCTCCTTTGTTCGCAACGAGATCTCGCCACCGTCGGCTTTGATCAGTCCACCGGGAAGATCGAGAGAACTCGAACGAACGGCTTGAACGACTTGATCGAAAGTGAGGCCGTAGTTGCGTAGCGTGAATTCGGATACTTCGATCGAAATTTCGTAGTCACGCACGCCTTGGACTTCGGCTTGACTAATGCCCTCTATCTCCACCAGCTCATCACGAACCCGATCGGCGATTTTCTTGATTTCCTTTTCGCTCGTCTCACCGAAGACCGAAACGCGGATGACGTCCTTTTGAATGAGTGGCTCATCGATGATCGGACGCTCCGTATCGACCGGGAAAGTGATGATCGCATCGACGCGCGTCTTTATGTCGTCCTTAATTTTAGCGATATCGTAACCCTTGTTGATCGTCGCCGTTACCGAGCCGTAGCCTTCCTGGGCGACGGAGTTTATCTCTTTGATGCCGTCGACAGATTGGATTGCCTCCTCGATGCGAATGACAACCGATTCCTCGACTTCTTCCGGCGAGGCGCCGAGGTAGGGGACCCGAACAGTCACTATGTCCAATGAGAATTGCGGGAAGAGCTCGCGCTTGACGGTGAAATACGAAGCGAGTCCTCCCGCTACGAGGAGCAGCATGATGAGATTAGCGGCGACTCCGTTTCTTGTGAACCAGGCTATCACTATATTCTTGGTTGAAGATTCGTCTAATTGGTGTGGACCGATTCGAGATCGATCTTCGTTTCCGCATCCAGTTCGACCTGCATGCCCATCACTGCGTATTCAAGAGGCGTCAAACAAACTCGATCTCCATCGTCGAGGCCGCCAGTTATGATCGCCCATTCCGTATCGGTTTTGTAAACACTAACGGTTTTGAATTCCAAACGATTTTCGTTGTCCACGACGTAAACCGTATCGTCCTCCCGCAAGGCTTGGCGCGGGATTCGGATCGCGGAGGGAATGCGCTTTCCTTCGATTGCCGCGTCAACGAAGAGGCCAACCTTCAACGGAGGTCGATCGCTCCCGGAGATTTTCTCATAAGGTTTATCGATTTGCGCGACCACGTAGGAGAGCCGCGTTTGCGAGTCGATGGCGCCTTCCGTTCGGTCGATGACGCCTTCCCAAGTATGCATCTTCTCGCCGTACTTGGCGCTAATCCTGACTTTCGGTTTGGGCTTGCCGCGCGAGATATTACTGTAGGATTCAGGAAGATCCAGATATTGGATATCGCTCAGCGCGATCGGCAATCGCACTTCAGCCGTATCGGTCGAGTAGATACGAGCGAGTTGACTTTGACGCGCGGATACGTTCTGGCCAATGTCCACGAACTTCTCGCGAATGCGTCCGTCGTAAGGAGCTTTGACAACGGTTCGTTCCAGATCGCGTTCGGCCATTTCGATACCAACTTCAGCCGATTCGAAAAGCGCTTTTGCGCGCTCTAGCTGCGGTTTCCTGAGCGCGAGATCAGAGCCTTCGCCTTTGCCCAGTTCTTCCCAGTCTTCGATAGCCTGTTCCGATAGAGCTTTCTCTTGTTCGTAAGCGAGGCGGGCTTCGGCGTAGCGACTTTTAGCCGCGGAGAGATTCGCTCGATAATCGATCGGATCGATTTCAATAAGCGGATCGCCTTTCTTGAAATAGCCTCCCGCGAAAAAGGCGTTGGAAATCGACTGGATGCGGCCGGAGACATCGGCCACGAGCAAGGTCTCCGTTCGCGACTGGACGGTTCCTTGGCTTTTCGCTTCGAGGACCAGCGAGGCTGACTTCGCTTCGAAGATTTCGACTGTTGGAAGAATTGTGGAAGGCGCTTTCTTGTCAGGTTTGGGCGCCAATGTAATTGCGAGCCCCACAACTAATAGGGCTAGCGTAACTATCGCGATGGGCGGAAGCACATATTTGAGAAACCAAACGATGAAAGATTCTTTTTTCTCGGTCATGTTATGTTTGTTTTAATAAATTGAATACGTCGCTCTCACTCGAAATCTCCTCCAAGCGCGAGGTGGAGATCGATGCGGTTTTGCAAGCGTTGATTTTGGATGGAAATGAGCTGACTGGCGCTTTCGTCGGAACGGCGTTGAGCGTCGAGCAGAGAGGTTATGTCGATGAGCCCGCGCTCGTATTGATCCCAGGCGAGGTCCTCGGCCTTTTGATTCTCGTAGGCCGCTAAGGCGGTGTCTTCGGTCAGTTGAGCCAGATCGGATTCGGAAGCTAGAGCGTTCTCGACCTCTTGAAAGGCGCCCAATGCAGCGCTTCGATATTGAGCGAGCTGGACTTCGGCCAAGGCCTTGGCCTGATCTCGCTCGGCCTGCAAGCGCCCTGCGGCAAAAAGGTTTGTCGCGATATCTCCGGCTAGGGACCAGATCGAGAAATCTGTGTCTAGGAGGTCCTTCAACTGGTCGCTCGTCGTGCCGGTGCTTCCCGTGAGATTCAGCTGCGGAAGCCAATTTCGTCCGGCGGCATCGCTTTGAGCGAGACTGGCAGCGAGGCGGCGTTCAGCCGCATAGAGATCTGGCCTCCGAGCGACCAGAGAAGAGGGGAGGCCGGAAGGGACGTTTTCGTCGATCTGCGGAAGCGCTTGTTCGCTTTCCCGGCTTGCGGAAGGATAGCGGCCCAGCAAAATTTCAAGAGCGCGTTTGGAGCTGTTGAGAATCGTTTTGCGCTGCTGGGCGATCGCCCGGCTCGAAGCGGCTTGGGCTCTCGTTAAACGTAAGTCTAAACTGGTGACAAGACCGCGTTCGTAACGTCGCTCGAGCGAAGCGAGCTTCCTCTCGAGCGATGCGGACGAGTCCATGCCGAGCCGCCATTGCTGGTCTGCCTCCAAAACATTGAACCACGATTTCGCGACTTGGCCGGCGATAGAGAGTTTCAACGCAGCGACATCCGCCTGGGCGGCTTCGAGATTGGCCAGGCCCGAAGCGTGCGATTTTCGCAAGCGTCCCCAAAGATCGACTTCCCATTGGGAGCCAAGCGTTAGAGAATGCGATTCGGTCTCGATCTCCTGGAAGTTCAGAAAGGAGAAACGGCTTTGCTGCCGAGCGGAATTCAGGCCAAGCGAAACGCCTGGGTACCTTAGCGAACCCGATATCCGAGCGGCCGCTTCGACGGCTCGAGCGTTCGCTTCAGCTGCTTCAAGACCGATATTAGCTTCCAGAGCTTCCGCGATCAGATCGTTCAGCGTTTCGTCTCCGAAGCGCTGAGCCCAGCGTGACGAAGGTTCCTCTTCGGAGTGCGTCTCCAGCTCGAATTCTTCGTCAATTCCAGGCAGGGATACGCTTTGCGGTTTTACCGGAGCGGTCGCGCATCCAGCTATAAGAAGCGTCGCTCCCGAAATGAATCCCCAACGTGTTAGAAAAGTTTTCATTGTATCAATTTTTCGAATTCACTTCGGCTGCCGCTTTTAGGCCGGCAGTGATGAATGCGACGAGATGATCGCATAGCCCGTCGATGTCGTTCAGGTCGATTTTCCCGTCTGACATAAACTTTAAACGCGTGTGCTGCATCATTACTCCCGCGATCGTGCAGGATAAAAAATGCATTCCGTAAGCGGTCTTCTCGAGTCCCGGATTCCCGAGCGAATCGGAAATCGCTTTCGAGAATTTAGTGACGACCTCTTTGAGAATGTCTTCGTGCAGTTCCTTCATGAAACTGTTGTTTTCGTCCATTCCTTTGCCCATCGCTCGCATAAAGCGAAAGTCCTCGCAGCTTTCTGAGATAAACTTGGTTAGTAGCGGCCGAATGATGATATCGACGATCTCTACCAATGCGAGCGGCCGATTGACGTTTTCAGCCAAGGCCGCTTCAAGCAGATCGATTCGCACGCGATTTATTGGCTCTATTCGATAACGAACCATCTCTTTGAACAGAACCTCCTTGGACCCGAAGTGATAGTTGATCGCGGCGATGTTTACCCCGGCGCGTTTGGTGATGTCTCGTACAGAAGCGCCTCCGTAGCCCATTTCCGCGAATTCGATTTCCGCGGCTTCAATGATCTTTATTTGAGTATCGTTCATCAACTTTCCTTGGCAGTCCACAAATTCAAACAAACGTTTGAATGAATGCAAGGATAATCTTCGCCCATCGAGAACCCGCACGGCTGCTCATGGTCCTAGAGCGATCGACCTACCAATCTCCTAACCAACATAACTCATTTCCTTCTTGCGGGGTTGATCCGCTTGGGACACTTCCGTTGAATCCGAGACCAAACCGGATCATCGGTGCTGCCTGCGTCTCATACATAATAGATTACCAGACCAATTTCTGGCTGATGTTCCTCACTGCTAAAAATTTTCTTTCGCGGGCTGCTCTCGTCTTTTTCATCGGGTGCTTATCCGCCCATGCCATGAAGCGTCTCGAAGTCGATTTCGACTACGTGGCAAAGCAGGCCGAAAAGCTGTCTGAGCGGAAATACAAGCCTGCCGGCAAGCCGACCCCGGAGGTGCTCCGCAATCTCAATTTCGACGATTACCGGAAGATACGGATCGTGCCGGAGGGCACTTTCTGGAGGAGGGAGGGGATGCCGTTTCAGGTGCAGTTCTACCATCTCGGCTACCTTTACAACGATCCGGTCGCCTTCAACGAATTCACGGCGACGCACGCTCAGCGGATTCCGTACATGCCCGAGTTCTTCGATTTGAGGAATCTGGAAAGGCAGCGGTCGTTCTCCTCGTCGCTCGATTATGCGGGTTTCAAGGTGCTTTATCCGCTCAATAATAATAAGGTGCCTTACGATGAGGTCGTCTCGTTTCTCGGCGCCTCCTATTTTCGGGCCTTG
>JAJFLS010000001.1 GCA_021772595.1 Opitutales bacterium | reverse complement strand
GCGAAAGCCGGTACTACGTGGATGGCGAGGGCCTCGCGGTCTTCGTCCTCGATCCGCACGAGTATCCGCACTTCAATTACGAAAATGTGTCGATATACGTAGCGGGCTCTTTCAACGGCTGGCAGGACGCGGTGGGAGCGGACGCGTGGTGCATGGTTTTCGATGAAGTCTGCGGCGAGCGAAAGATGGTTTTGCGTTGCCCAATAGAAGCTCTCGGCGCCGACCGCGAGATTCCGTTCAAATTCGTGACGGAAGAGCACTACTGGTTTCCGGTGGATTCGGAGGCGCCCAATTCGGTTGTCGATTCGTCGGGAAATGCCAACTACGTTTTCTCGGAAAGAGTCAGCGGACGGCATCGCTTGGGGTTCACCTTGAACAAGGCGGTGGATCTTTCGGACAACCACTATATCATTTACCACAGCAAGGTTCATCCGCAGAGGACTTGCCTCCGGCCGGGGCCGTTCTTCTTTCAATTGGCCTCGGATAAACCGCTCGGGGCGCTGGTCGGCGACGGGGAGACGACGTTTCGTTTGTTCGCTCCTCGGGCGAAGTGGGTGAAGGTGGGCGTTTTCATGCCCGAGGATAGCGAGAGCGACATCCGTTGGGTTCTGATGGAGAAGCGGGACGATTCGGTATGGGAGACGACCATCGCGAAAGACCTGAAAGGCGCTCGGTACTGGTTTAGGCTCGATGGGCTGCAGAGCGAGTTCAGCATGTTCGATCCGAGCTTCAAGATTCTCGATCCGTACGCGAAAGCGGCTGTGAGCCGAGAGGGTCCGGGAATCGTGGTCGACGATCGCGACTATGGGCCAATGGACCCATTTCATCCCGAGGCTTGGCAGAATCTCGTGGTCATGGAATCGCACATCCGCGATCTGGTTGCCCGACTGCCAGAGAATCGCGACCGCGAAAAGCCGCTCGGATTCGCGGATTTGCAACGGTATGTCGAGCGCGACGACTTTTATCCGAAGAGCCTCGGAGTGAACGCGATAGAGCTCCAGCCGGTGCAGGAAAACGATAGCCAATCATATGACGAGTATCATTGGGGCTATATGACGGCGAACTTCTTTTCCCCAGCCTCTTCCTACGCGTCGGATCCTGGAAACGGTTCGCAAGTGGAGGAGTTTCGCTCACTCGTATCCAGTTTTCACAAACGCGGAATGGCGGTCATTCTCGATGTCGTATACAATCATGTGGGCGAGCCCGCTCATTTGATGTATATAGACAAGCTATATTATTTCCATCTCGATCATGATGGCACGCCGTCGAATTGGAGCGGCTGCGGCAATGATTTGCGCTGCGACGCTCCGATGGCGAAGCGGATCATCATCGAGAGCCTCAAGCATTTAGCTTTGTTCTACGGTGTGGACGGGTTTCGTTTCGACTTGGCGGATCTGGTCGGGAAGGAAGTTCTGGAGGATGTCGAAAGCGAGTTGAAGGCGGTGAAGCCAGATGTGATTTTGATCGCCGAGCCTTGGAGCTTTAGGGGGCACATTGGTCGAGAGCTTAGGGATACGGGTTTCGCATCGTGGAATGATGGATACCGTGAGTCTATTAAGCAGTACGTGAAAGGCGATGAAAACGCGAGCGCTCTGGCCTTCAATATGCAGGGCTCGCCAGGGTACTACGCGTCTTGGCCGGCCCAATCGCTTAACTATACGGAATCCCACGACGATCGCGTTTGGATAGACAATATAACTGAGCACTTGGAAAATAAAGGTGTGTATCCGACAATTAATGATGTGAGGCGCACTCACATGATGGCGGCTATCATGATGATGTCGATCGGCATGCCGATGCTGCACGCGGGGCAGGATTTCCTCTTCTCCAAAGGCGGCGTCAACAACACCTACCAGCGCGGCGATCTGAACGCGTTGGATTACGAGCGACGCCTCGAATACGCGTCATCGAGCGACTATTTCAAAGGCTGGATCGAATTCCGTATGTCGGAGCTTGGTGAGCTGGTCCGGCATTTCTCCCGCGCGTCCGACGGCTTCTTCGAGTTCATCACAATGGAGGACCGGAACGCGTTGGGCTGTCTTTACAATGCGGACTATTCTCGGGGCGAGCGGCGCTTGTTGTTCGCGGTCAATCCGGACCTGTCGCCCTTGGAGATGCCTTTGGGGGATTGGTCGGGCCGGTGGACGCAGCTTGCGGACCACGATCGATTTTGGGGGCTGGACTTGGCTCCCTTGCGGAACGACCTTTCGAGCGAAGTCACTCTCCCGCTTCTCGGCTGCGGGCTTTGGGTTTCGGGCGATTGACCGGGCGGAGCAGCCAAATTGGATCCGGCCAACTGTCTTCCCGCGCCACAAAAAGTGTCAACGTTGACATATTTTATGGCGCGGAAAGAGGGATTTGAATTTGGGAAATTGGAGCGTTTTAAACCCTTGATTTTCTTGAAAGGGCGCCATCTACTTCCGGTTCGTCTGATTTAGGGCGTTATTTGGAGGGGACGGTTCCCTCAAATCTAAGACGTCAATTAAGTAATAACATATAGAAAAAATGGCTGTAAAAGTAGCTATTAATGGGTTCGGCCGTATCGGCCGTCTCGTCTTCCGCGCAATTGTCGACCAAGGTCTCTTGGGCGACCAAGTTGAGGTAGTCGCCGTGAACGATTTGGTTCCGGCTGGAAACCTTGCGTACCTTCTGAAGTACGACACGACTCAAGGTCGTTTCAATGGTACGGTGGAAGCTGAAGGCGACGACGCGTTGATCGTCAACGGCCAGAATATCAAGTGCCTCGCGATTCGCGACGTGCCTGCCAACTTGCCTTGGGGAGAGCTGGGAATCGACATCGTGATCGAGTCGACCGGGCTTTTCGTACAGGACGACAAGGCTCAAGGCCACATCGACGCGGGAGCGAAGAAGGTAATCATTTCCGCGCCAGGCAAGGGCGACAAGGTCAAGACCGTCGTGCTCGGCGTTAACGACGATTCGCTCACGGCTGAAGACACGTTGATCTCCAACGCGTCTTGCACGACCAACTGCTTGGCGCCGATCACTAAGGTCATCCTCGACAACTTCGGCATCGAAGAAGGTCTGATGACCACGGTTCACAGCTACACTGCGACGCAGAAGACCTGTGACGGACCCTCTCCTAAGGACATGAAGGGCGGCCGCGCGGCGGCGATGAACATCATCCCTTCGTCTACGGGCGCGGCAAAGGCAGTGGGAATCGTGATTCCTGAGGTCAAAGGCAAGCTGACCGGCATGGCGTTCCGCGTTCCGACTCCGACCGTTTCGGTGGTCGACCTGACCGTGAAGACAACCAAGTCGACTTCCTACGAAGAGATTTGCCAGAAGATGAAGGAAGCCTCCGAAGGTTCTCTCAAAGGCATTCTCGAGTACACGGAAGACGAAGTAGCTTCCTCGGATTTCATCCATTGCGCGGCCTCTTCGATCTTCGACGCGGGCTCCGGCATCGCGTTGAACGACACGTTCTTCAAGCTCGTGAGCTGGTACGACAACGAGTGGGGCTACAGCAACCGAGTCGTCGACCTCCTCAAGAAGATTTCGGCGCTCTAGAGCGCCAATCGAATTTCGGTCCTTTGCCCGAGCGATCGGGCAAAGGACTTTTTATTTTTACTCAGGCGCTCTTGAAGCGCGGCAGGGCCTATCCGCTCAATCGCGGGAAACGCGAGGCATTCCGGTTCTGTTTTTTGAAATTTCTAATCTGAATTCCTAAACTGCTTGGCATTGGCCAAGCCTATCGCGATGGCGAAAAAGACGATCGAAGATATTGACCTGAAGGGCAAGAAGGCCGTGATCCGAGTGGATTTCAACGTACCGCTTCAAGGCGAGACTGTTACTGACAACACGCGCATTCTCGGCGCGCTTCCGACTATCAAGCATGTGGTCGAGCAGGGCGGCGTGGCGATTTTGCTCAGCCATCTGGGCCGGCCAAAAGGACAAGCGAATCCGAAATACTCGCTCGCTCCAATCGCCAAGGTGCTCGCTGACGAGCTGGGTCAACCGGTAGTATTCATCCCGGAATCACGCGGTGAAGCGGCGGAAAAGGCGGTCTCGGAACTCTCCGAAGGTTCGGTCGCGTTGCTGGAGAACGTGCGTTTCCACGAGGGCGAGGAAGCCAACGATCCGGAACTCGCCAAGGATTTCGCGAGGCTCGGCGACGTCTACATCAACGACGCCTTTGGCACTGCTCATCGCGCTCATGCCTCGACGGCTGGGATCGCGGAATTTCTGAAGCCGGCAGTCGCGGGTTTCCTAATACAGAAAGAGCTAGAGTATTTGGGCGACAAGACTGAAAGCGCGGAGAGCCCGTTTGTGGTTATTCTCGGCGGCGCGAAAGTGAGCGACAAAATAACTGTGATCGATAGACTGCTTGATAAAGCGGATACGATTCTGATTGGCGGCGCGATGGCCTATACTTTCGCCCTGGCCAACGGCAAAACGGTCGGCGACAGCCTGTCCGAGCCGAAGCATATCGACACGGCGAAGGCGGCCTTGAAGAAGGCGAAGGAGAAAGGCGTGAAGTTTCTCTTGCCCGTGGACAACGTGATCGTCGACTCGCTGGACTTCGACAACATGTCCGTCGG